>CAILMK010000314.1 GCA_903835275.1 uncultured bacterium
ACTAAAATCTCGTCCGCAGGTGGTCAATTTGATCCGGTGCGGGGTGGTCAATTTAGACCGGCATCAGGTGGTCAGTTTCGTCCGGTGGACGGTGGTCAATTTGACCGAGTTTTCCAATATGCTTACTGAATTGTTGAAAGACCATGAAACGGTAATTATTCAACTTCGTAGTGGCGTTGAGGAATGTGCTGAAAAAACAAAGGATGCCGGAACGGCTGATTTTTTGACGGGGTTAATGGAACAACACGAAAGCATTGCATGGATATTGAGAAGGTATCTTAATTAATTTTTAAAAAATTATATATATGTGGTTTTGGACATGGTGGGGCATTCTTGGTATAGCACTGGTAATAGTAGTGGTAGGAAAAGCATTGCACTTTTGGCGGAAACGCTGAACAGGTTTTTCTTTGCCTTTCAGGCGACAATTTATTCCATTTTATAAATACAACAAATAGCCCCAAATGTATAACCCTTGGGGCTATTTGTTTAGTCATCTTTGTCCAATCAATAACACTTTAAAAGAAGCAAAATGAAAACTTTAAAATTAATGGGAATAGGAGTTTTGATATTTCTTTCCTTCACAGCGAAAGCCCAGCTTTCAGTACATGTAAATATTGGCACTCCCCCACCCTGGGGTCCTACAGGATATGCCGAGTCACGTTATTATTATTTGCCGGACATAGAAGCATACTATGATATACAAAATTCAATGTATATATATAATGATGGTGGAGTATGGGTGCACCGTGGTTATCTTCCACAGAGGTATAGAAATTATGATTTATACGGAGGATATAAAGTAGTAATGACGGATTATCATGGTGATGCACCATACTCTCATTTCAATGAACATAGGATGAAATACGGGCATGGATATAGAGGCGCACCACAAAGAACCTACCATGAAAGGCCCGGAGGAGGCAGACGTGAAGAAGATCATGGACATGACCGAGGAAGAGGAGAACAACATGATAATCGTGGACACCAAGATAATCGTGGACACCAGGAACATGGTGATCATGGTCACGACAGATAGAATGCATAAACATATACGTAAAGAAAAGCCTTTATTCCTATTCGGAATGAAGGCTTTTCTTTGAAATAATGACTAAACAATAATGTTGTAACTTAAACCAAAAGTTGTGTAATAAAAATTTAGTCTGAAGTTCGCAAATTTGTATCATCATGAAAACTAATTCATGATACTAAATTTTAGATTAACTAAATACCAATTATTATGAGAACAATTTCACGCACAATATTTATAACTTGTTTGCTTGTTGCCGGTTTAATAGGCACAAAAAGTTATGCCACCACCTTTACTGCTGCTGCTTCAGGTGACTGGTCCAGCACAACTACATGGGGAGGCACAGTACCATCAACCACGAATACCGCTGATGCGATAATTATTCCTTCAGGAATAAAGGTAACGTTAAAAAACAACCTAACCATCAAAGGTGCGCTCGCATCTTTGGATGTTGAAGGTACCCTTTCCGACAGTTCAGATACCTTAATGGTAACAGGGCTTGGATCTGTTTCAGGTGCAGGAACAATAAATTTCGGCACAGTTAACTGGAAAGCCACGTCTTCATTTTTGTTTACCGGAACTTTAAATGTAAAAACATTAATGAGTAGTCAGTCCGTTAGTGTTTCAGCAAAAGTTTCTGTTTCCGGCTCATTGATGCTGGATTCAGGAGTGTTTAAATTAATGACCGGTAGTACCTTGGCGTTAAGCTCCGGCGCAACAATTTATATTACCATGGGATCATTTTTTGACAATGGAGGAACCCTGACAGGTTCTTATAATGTTTATTATATGACCAATTCTGCTATTGCAGGCCTGGAATTAACGAGCTCCGGATTGAATGATGTAACAGTGAATGTGGGCAGCACTAATAATGTTAAGCTGTCTTCAGATCTTGTTGTAAATGGAACATTATATTTAACCAGTGGTACTTTAACTTTAAATAACCATAACCTTACATTGAAGGGTTATATTTCCAGCTCTGATAGTCTTGGAGGAAATATATATGCAACTTCCAGCAGTTCAATTTATGCGTATGCTAAAGCCTCTACTAATATAGGATCTTTAAAGTTTGCAAGTAATGGAAGTACATTAAGCAAATTTGAGATCAATACTTCAAACAGTGCAGATCTAATCTCCATTTCTACAGACCTGATGATAATGGATTCACTGGTTCTTACCAACGGAAGGATAAAACTAAACGGAAATAACAACACTCTTCAGATTGCTTCAACTGGAAAAATTGGTGGGAGCAGTAGCTCATCATATGTTGTTACAGGAAATAATACATATTTAAAGTTAAATTTATCGAATAAAACCGGAGCTGGATCGCTGTTTCCGGTAGGAACTCAAGCACATTATGCACCGGCTAACGTATTTCTAAATACAGGTACGCCGGATGGTGCAGTATCTGTTAGAGTCCAGGATGGAGTTTATGAAAAAGGCACTTCCGGCCTGTTAGTATCACAATTTCAACCATCTGTGAACATGACATGGTTTGTAACTTCTGACATTACTTCCAATTTGAATATGACATTAAGCACTTATTGGACTTCTGATATGGAAGTAAACAACTTTAACAGGTCAAAAAGTTATATCTCCCACTACCATGACAACGCATGGGACACCATTGCTTTCTCAGCAGCAAATAGCTTCAGCAATCCACTATATGGTTCTACCAGGACAGGAATATCCTCTTTAAGTCCATTTGCAGTCTATGATGAAAGCACTCAAAGTGGAATTGAAAAACAAACAGTGACAACAAATGTTTCATTGTTCCCAAATCCTGCCAGCGGTTATATAAATGTTATGATTGATGATGCATCTCAAAAAACAGCTTCTTTCCAATTGGAAATAAGGGACATGACAGGACGTTTGGTAAGCAGCTCACTCATAGGATACGGAAATAACCAGATCAATATAGGTTCATTAAGTAATGGTAATTATATGATGAAAATCTATAACAACCAAACTAACGTAGTTAAGAAATTTATAAAGATCTAAATTCTCCTCATCATATTATTGAACCCATATCAGCCTTTTGGTTGGTATGGGTTCTTTTTTAAAATAAGTCAGAAAGTTCACTAAAATTTAGAGGTGAAGAATACAATTTATTCATTGGAATGTGTAACGCGACATTGCCCAATAAATCTAAACTTTGCGTATTACTTTTAACCTGAGAATAAAGCAAGTTGAAAATAAAATTATGATATCCCCCCTGATAAAGATATTGACTTGTAGTTTGGTTTTAATGCAATTGTTAAATTGTGTGGCAGCATACTCTGCCCCTGATTCTGCTATGGCTAAAAACAAAACACGAATTATCAATGAAAAAGAAACTAGTGCCCCTGCCAAAATAATCCTTAAAAATCCCAATGCTGAAATAAAAGGTTTTGCAGCAACCTGGTCTGGAAATTCAATATTATTGGATTGGAATGGCATTAGTGACACCTTTGAGGTTGAAAGAAGCTTAAACAATGGCAAATTTGAAATGATAGGTCAGGTAAATGGTCATGAAAATGCCGCAGCTCCGGATGATTACACTTTTGCGGATGAACCATATAATGCTTCCGGCACAATTCTTTACCGTTTAAAAAGCGTTGATATTACAGGTAAAGCGATGTATTCTCCTATTGTAAAAGTCAGTGCTCATAATGCATCCGCATTGTTAAAGAAAGTATGGTATGATAATACAAATCAAAGTGTTGTTGTTGTCATAGATGAAAAACAGGAAACTGACATCCAAATACGTATCACTGATATGTACGGAAGAGTAGTAGCATCAAAAAGTGTGTCTGCAAATACCGGTGTTTCTAAACTGGTAACGGATATGATGGGGATAAAACATGGTAAGTATGTTGTTTCCATTCGTGATATCACAAGTCTCTTTTCAGTTCAGATCGTTAAAAACTAGAACCGGGAAGGTTATAACTAATTGACTTGAATATGTAACATTGTTAGTCAATCATAGGCCGATCTTTACATTTTGAAATTTCACGTAACTAAAATCAATCCCTTGAAAAGCAAACTTAACCTTATCGTTGTGACCTTGTTCACAATTCTATTTTTTCCGGCTATGAATTTTGCGCAAACTCCTAACTTGGGAACGGCCATAAATTTTGTCCTGTTTTCATCCAATGGAGCTGTAACCAATACCGGTACAACACATCTGACGGGCAATGTAGGCACCAACAAAGGTTCCAGTACCGGATTCGGTAATGTAGATGGTGTCATGCATGATGATGACGCTGCAAGTGCGAAATGTGCTGCTGATTTGCTGAAAGTTTATAATAAACTGGATAGTACAACATCTACTGCTTCCCATTCTGTAAATCTTGGGAATGGAGATACTCTCAAAGAGGGTGTATACGCCCTTTCAGGGGCATCAACTTTAAACCTGACTCTTTATCTGGATGGTGGTGGAAATGGAAATGCGCTATTTATCTTTAAGATCAAAGGAGCTTTTTCATCCAAAGCCGCTGCTAAAATCAAACTAATAAACGGTACCAAGGCATGCAATGTTTTCTGGAAAATTGAAGGTGCTGTTAGCCTTGCAACAGGAACAACCATGAGAGGAACCATCATTGCCAATAATGCTGCCATTAAAATGGCTACCGGAGATACGCTGGAAGGCAGGGCGCTATCTACAACAGGTGCAGTAACCGTAGACGGTATACTTGCATATACACCGCTTGGCTGCTCTGTGCCGGTTTTGACGGGGCCCAAATCACCTGTATTAGGCACGACTGTTTGCTATGCACTCTTTTCCTCAAATGGGGCAGTTTCAAATTCAGGTACAACATACGTTACCGGGGATGTAGGTACCAATAAAGGTACAACAACCGGATTTGATACTTCAAAAGTAAATGGAACAGTGCATACAATTCCGGATGCATCCACCAAGGCGTGCGCAGCGGACCTGACCAAAGTATATAATTACCTTGACTCATTAAAATATGATATTCAATTATTATATCCTGCCAGCTTCGGTCATAATCTTGTCCTTACTCCGCACGTATATTTGCTAAATGCCGCCACTGTTCTTACAGATAGTTTATACCTGAATGCAGAGGGCAATACCGATGCTGTTTTCGTAATTCAGGTTAATGGAGCATTTTCCACCAGCACGTATTCAAGAGTGATACTGCAAAATGGCGCACAATCCAAAAACGTTTTTTGGAAAATTGAAGGTGCCGTTGGCATAGACAATTATTCCATATTCAGGGGGACCCTTGTTTGTAATAACGGGGCATTGGGGGCCTTAAATACCGGAGTAACTATTGATGGAAGAGCATTGACAACAACAGGCGCATTAACAACAAATACAGTTAAGGCGACCATTACGTCAGGTTGTAGTGGAATTATAAGCGGCATTTCTACAGAAACTGCGGGTACAAAAGAAATCATGACTATTTTTCCGAATCCCTTCAATGAATCCGCAACCATACAAATGAATGATGCTTCAGATGCAAACCGTTATAATTTCAGGATCTACAATATTATGGGAGCTGAAGTATTTCATACCGCTCTTACAAAAGAATCAACCACTATTGATACCAATAATTTTCCATCAGGAATATATTTATACAGGATAATCAATTCTAACGGGACTATGCAATCCGGAAGATTGGTAAGGCGATAAGATATTTTAAATCAAAAGCCTTCCATTCGTTTAAGTGGAAGGCTTTTTCTTTTTACTGAATTAATACTTAACAATACTCACATCATTGTAAACAATTATTATTTTGAACAATAAAAGCGCGAGTGAAAATACCAAGGAATTGCACCAGACAGTGATTGATGTTATTAAAAAGGTAAAAATCATTTCAAAAAATCATGAAAACAAGGAGGATGAGGAACAAACCCTAAAGGAGAAATTTTCAGACAAGATATTCAGTATTGGTAGTAGCTGGACTCCCATCCTATTATTTTCCTCAGTGATCATCCTATGGGTAGGATACAATATTTTAGCCAGTAGTAAGTACCGTTTTGATCCATTTCCATTTTCACTTATTACATTTTTACTTGCCGGTATTGCCGCTATCCAGGCACCATTTATTATGATGAGCCAGCACTGGCAAAATGAAAAAAACCTTAAAATGATTGCACTAAACCTGAAAGTAGAAAATGAGATCATTGCATTGCATCAATCCATAACGATCACCATGGAACAGCAACTCCAGCAAGTTTTGGAAAACCAGGCACTCACGATAAATCTTTTGCAGGAACTCAAAACGAGATCAAATGCCCAGACAATTCCTGTTCAAAATCCGCTAAACCCAGCTATAGATTAAATTTCTACGGCAGCAGGTTTATGTTGTTCGGCAGATTCTTTTGCCTGTTTTTCCCTGGCTATTTTATGACGGACAATTTCATTAACATAATACATCATTATTCCGGAAATAATAAATGCAGCTACCATCAAATAACCAAGTGTATTGTAATGTATCAGTTTATGATCTGCACCTTTAATGATGATTGTTCCGCCAATGAGGGCCGCAATACCACCACTCATTTGCTGTATGCTGGAATTAATGCTCATAAAGGCTCCCCTATCCTTCATATCCGGCACTCCGGAAACCAATGCTGAAGTTGGAATCATCCGGGAGGTGATAGCAGTAAACATTAGTGCATTCAATACCATGATTTCCCAAAGTGGAGTAATACCAAGGTTTGTATTTATTAGCACCATTATTGCCCCTAAAATGGAACCTCCTATAAATACCCTGAACTTGCCAACTTTGTCAGCCAATCTTCCAATAAGTGGTCCTGTAATGATTCCTACACAACCCGTACACATGTATATCCAGAATAAATCTGCCTCGCGGATTCCGACATTATTTTCAAGAAAATCAGTGGCAAAAGGCATGATCATAAATCCTCCCGCAGAAAGTAAAATAGTGGCAGCAAATGCACGAAGATAAATCGGATTACCGGCAGTTACAGCAAGGTGTTTAAAGGGACTATTCTCTGATTTTATTTTCAAATGATCAGTTACCGGTCTCATTTTAAATGCAATTATTAATCCTGCCGGAACGCAAAAACCTGCTATTAATAAGAATGGAGCATGCCAATCAAATAAAGAATTCAGTTTCATTCCTAAAGGTAAGCCTATAATCTGGCTTGCAGCAAACGCCGTCTGCACAAATCCCATAACCCTGCCGCGCATTTGTAAGACAAATGCATCCGCAATAATGGCCATAGAAATAGATCCGATCACGCCACCGAAAATACCTGTAACAATTCTCGCAATCAATAGTGTTTGGTAATCCGCTGCCATTCCACAGAAAAAGGTTCCTACCACAAAGCCGCAATAAAAAAAACAGCAACATTTTTTTGCGGTCAAATTTATCAGCAAATCCGGCAGCAAGTATTCCTGATAGTCCCGCACTTATAGCATAGGCGGAAACAACCATTCCAAATTGTTTAGGTGTAATTACCAAAACACGCATAATGGCTGCACCCAGAGGCGACATCACCATAAAATCAAGAATAACTGTAAACTGGATAAATGCTATTAAAGCGATGAGAAATTTCTGATAACTAGTAAAGGGGGTTAAATCTTTTTGCATTAGTTTTATGTGGTGTTAATATATAAAAGACGAAATGGGCTTGAAAATATTTTAAGCCTGTTCTTCAATGCTATCTGCCTCCCGCATGACATGGCGAGTCTGATGAAGACTACGGTTAAATTCATGTCCTAAAATGAGCACCATTGAGTTGAAATACAGCCATAACATGGTTATTATTAGCGCACCGATAGAGCCGTATAATTTATTGTAATTTCCCCAGTGATTCACATAATACGAATACCCTACAGAAGTAATCAGTACAAAAAGTGTGGCCAAAACTGCACCCGGCAAGGCATACCTCCAGCGTTTCTGTTTTTCATTGGGTTCCCCGACATAATAGAGCAGAATATTTGCACAGAAAATCAAAATTGCCATCATTAGCCACTGTATGACCATAATCGTTAGTGATGTTGCCTCCTGCCCTCCCCTGATCAGGTGTATCAGCCATTTCAAACCGATTTCACCCATGAGGAGGATGGTTAAGTCCGCCACAAACAATACACCAAGGAAAATAGTCAGCCACATTGCGCGCAACCTTCTGTAAAAATAATTTTTCTTATCTGCAGGATTAAATGTTTCCAGCAGGGAAAACAAACCATTGGATGCAAAATACAATGCTATTATCAGGGAGAACGACAATAAACCTCCCCTTGGGTGTTCCAAAATATCCTTTAAGGTTTCATTGATCGTCAAATATGAATTGGAAGGCATGAGCGTCTGGAAATAATCCAGAATATCATTTTCCACGCTATGAATCGGAAAGTATGGGATCAGCGTAAACATAAATATCAATGAAGGGAACATTGATAAAAACAGGTTAAAA
>CAILMK010000315.1 GCA_903835275.1 uncultured bacterium
AATGTCAAAAATCAATATTAGTATACTACGAAGGTAAAATGGTTGGAGATTATTACGCTGATATTATAGTTAATGATAGTATTATTCTTGAACTAAAAGCCATAGAGAAAATTGCCAAAGAACATGAAATCCAACTTGTAAATTACTTAAAGGCAATAAATATTGAAGTTGGACTAATAATCAACTTTGGAAAAAGTGTTGAGGTAAAACGAAAAATATTCACAAACAATCTTAAACCAAATCTAAAAAAATCGGTTTAATCAGCGTAATCAGTGTGCCATAAGAATATTGTAAATTGAAATATCATGAAAGAACTACAAGATATAAAAACAATCGCCATCATCGGGGCGGGCACCATGGGCAGCGGAATAGCTCAAATTTGTGCATCGGCAGGATATGACACCATCCTGTTTGATACCGAATCCAGTGCGCTTGAAAAAGCAAAGAATGCCGTCATCGCTAATCTGAACGGTGCGATACAGCGCGGGAAACTGACCGATGAAGGCAAAAACAATATCATCGACAAAATAAATTTCACTGCTGAATTTGCTGCGGTAAAAGCAGATGTGATCATTGAAGCCATCGTTGAAAAACTTGATGTAAAACGTGAGCTTCTCAATAAACTCGCTACGCAAAATTCAACCGATTGCATTTTCGCTACGAATACTTCGTCCATACCCATTACGCAAATTGCATTCGGCATTCCGATGCCCGAGCGTGTGGTTGGAATGCACTTTTTTAATCCCGCGCATATCATGAAGTTGGTGGAAATAATTTCAGGCGCAGCAACCGCCCCGGAAATTGCGCATACCGTTTATGCTCTGGCAGAAAAACTCGGTAAGAAAGCAGTGATGGCAAAGGATTCTCCCGGATTCATTGTAAACCGTGTGGCGCGCCATTATTATGTAGAGGCATTGAAAGTTTTGGAAGAAAACGTTACTGACCTTGAAAGCATAGATGCACTTATGGAAGCTTCCGGATTTAAAATGGGACCTTTCCGCCTGATGGACCTTATAGGGGTGGATACAAATTTCTCTGTCACCTCCTCCATGTTCCAGCAGTTTCACCAGGATGGAAAATTCCGCCCGAGCAGGATACAGCAACAGAAAGTAGACGCAGGACACTGGGGCAGAAAGACAAAAAAAGGCTTTTACAATTACTAAAGCCTGTCATCAAAAAAGCGGGCAAAGATTCTTTAATGAATTATTTGCATCATTCTTGCGTATTCATACTTTAGCACTGAATTGAATATGTTCCATAAGAAACCTAAAAAACAAAAACATACATCCGCCATGGATGAATTTGTATTTGAGGGAAGGAACAGATCATACGGAGCCTATCCGAACCGGGTCAATTACTTCAAGCGGGCAAAATACGGATTTTACTTCTCAATAGCATTCACCATTATCCTGCTCAATTTACCTGGAATAATAAAGGACATATTAAAAACCCACAGGAATGCTATTGAAATAAATGTCCCTGTAAATACATCTGCAAACAAACTTTCTGAGGTCCCTCCTCCCGAAGAAGAAAAAAAACCTGATGCGGTGCAACCGGGAAAAATTGCCGGCGGACTTTTCAATACACGCAAATCACACCGTGATAGTATTGCGGAGCATCTCCTGAAAGACACACTTGATGTAATGAAGGATACTCTTGCCATGGATACCTCCCTTCCGGAAAGATTACCGATGTTTCCCGGTGGGAATAAATTACTGGCGGAGTATATGCACCTGCATCTTATTTATCCCGACCTTGACCGCAAAGCAGGAATACACGGAGTGCAATACGTTTATTTCACCGTCAATGAGGACGGCAGCCTTGACGATATTGAGGCACTGGATGAACTTTCCATTCCGATCGGTCATGCGGCAGAGGATCTCATTCAGGGGATGCCCAAATGGTGGCCTGCAAAGCACCTGAATAAACGAGTAAAGACACAGGTAAAAATACCTGTGAGGTTTACCCTTGAATAAATATTTAATAAGCAAACAATGACTGTTGAATACCGCAAACTAACATCCGCGGATTTACCACATCTCATAGCACTGATCAAGATATATGAACAGGAATTTGAGATGCAGAATTTCCGCATGCCTGACAATAATTATTTACAAAGTCTGCTTGAAAAAGACAACATCATATTCTATATAGCCATAGCAGATACTACTATAGTTGGTGGACTTACAGCGCATGTCTTATCTTCTACATATTTTCAATCCGCTGAAGTTTACATCTACGATTTTGCAGTTACATCATTTATGCAACGCAAGGGAATTGGCAAAAATTTAATCTCCGCGTTCAAACAGTATTCCAAGGATTCCGGTTTCAGGGAAATGTTCGTGCAGGCGGATATAGAAGACCAACATGCGCTGGACTTCTATATAGCCACGGGAGGAATGCCTGCTAAAGTTGTACACTTTACATACAAGACGGAAGAATAAAATTCGCTACACTCTTAACATCTCACGGCACTTTCTCCATATATTTCAGATCCGAGACCGATACACTCAGTGCATTGGTGGAAATATAAATTTCATAGATACATAATATAAGTGAAGTCATCAGAAATGCAAGACTAATGCTGAACATCCATGCTGCAATAAGTTTCGCATCTCCCAGTATCAGGAGCATGCTTATTATAGCAAAGCCAAAGGATACAACGCAGATGAATTGCACACATTTAATAATACGTAAGTGCTTATGAAAAAGATGCAACTGCTTCAGGACACTTATATCCTTCGTTACCTGATATTTTTCATAGAGGTCGCGGATAAGTTTTGTCAATGTAAGAAACCTGTTGGTATACGCCAGCAGGAAGAGGGAAACGGTACTGAAAAGCAGTCCCGGTGCACTGATTTGAAGATCGGTTATCATATTACAAATAGCATTAAAAAACAAAACCCCCGGCGTTGCTGCCGGGGGTTTTGCTCCTTCTTGTGTGTTAATAAATCTACAAAGCAATCCCAACCAGCGAAAAACGCGTCTTACAACGATGCTTCCATGATTGAAATTGATTCATGCTGCAAAGATAGGGTAAGATTGGGGGTAATTGCAAGAGAAATCGAAAAAATATGTTTTGGACTTAGTTATAGTTTCCTAATTAATGTGCTACATATTTAACCTTTACCCTTTCCCTCATCTCAATTTCTTTAACTTCAATACTTGTAAAGGAATTACCACCTGGCCTGGAAGTATCAAACTTATAATCATTAGCGCCTCGGTTATAAACATTTTCAGTAAATGGATATTCAACATTTTCAACACCTGCAATTTTCAACTGTGAAGTATTAGCTATTTTTTCTGCAAAGAATTTCGCATTAACCATCGCATCCCTGACAAGATTTTGTCTCGTTGAAAGCTCAAGCTCATCAGATAATTCATAAGAACAATTTATGGTAACATTCTCTAATTTATCCAGAGAAAAAGCTGAAAACAAATTTCCAAGTTTCTCTTTATCATATTTGAATCTCAATGCAATTTCCTGAGTGCCCATATACCCAAGTTTTTTATAATTGTTTGAGTAATCAAATTGTTCGCTCAGACTATAATTGATAATTTTAAGATCATCTTTCTGAAACCCTACAGACAAAATTTTACTCAAGGTTTTATCAACAAATTCATTAAGTTTTTTTAAGGCAATACTCTCTTGTTTGTCGCTGGAGGTAATTTCAAAATTCACAACTACTACATCAGGCAAAACATTGGCTTTGGCCTCACCAATTATTGAAATAGCTGTATTTTGATTTTGTGCACTTAGTTTAAAAGTTGACACAATTAGCAGAAGAAGAAATAGGATTATTTTGTTTGGCATAACAATTACATTAAAAATATATAATCTTTAACGGTAAATATTTGAATTTATTTTA
>CAILMK010000316.1 GCA_903835275.1 uncultured bacterium
AGACATTGCCTAACGGAACTTATTTTGTAATCCTTACCATCAACAGAGAAGACATCGTATTAAAAGGATATGTAGATCTTAGAAAATAAAATTTAAAACTTGGAAATCATGAAAAAACTTGCAATCACAATCATCTTACTGGGCAGTCTGTTAGCTTCAAAAGCGCAACAGGATGTAATGGTGAGCCAGTATATGTTCAACGGTCTGTTTCTTAATCCTGCCTATGCAGGCAGCCATAAGTACTTCAGCACTTCGCTTCTTCATCGGGAGCAGTGGGTGAACTTTGACGGTGCTCCAAAAAGTTCAATATTTGCCATTGACGGCCCTTTATTCAATAATAAAATGGGTGTTGGTCTTATTGTATCTCACGATAAAATAGGTGTAACAGAGCAAAATGATGTTTATGCGAACTACTCCTATTTCGTGAAACTTGGACCGGGTAAATTAGGATTCGGTATCAAGGGCGGCGTGTCCCAATACATCGCAAAAGTAGATGACCTTACTGTATGGGATAACGATGACCCCAGTTTTACAGGAACAAAGAAAAGTGCTTTGCTTGGTAAATTCGGCGGCGGGGTTTATTATTACTGCGACAGATGGTATGCCGGATTCTCTGTTCCTGAAATGGTGGCATACGATCCCGATCATTCATTTAGTATAAGTATGGAAAGCTCCTCTTCTATTCGCAAGCATTATTATGTAACCGGCGGATATGTATTTGATGCAGGAGAAAGATTTAAATTGAAACCTTCCATTCTTATTAAAAACCAGCCTGCTGCTCCTACAGAAGTTGATTTGAATCTTACTGCAATGTTTATCGATGCGATTTCTCTTGGAGTTTCCTATCGTTCCAAGGACGCAGTTTGTGTGATGGTGGAATATCAGGCGAATCAACGGTTCAGAGTTGCATATGCGTATGATATTACTACTTCCAATATTCGCCATTATGCAGCAGGTACTCATGAAATAATGATTGGGTTCGACTTTGGAAAAGATTTTATAAAAAGTAAATCCCCACGTTTCTTTTAAATAAAAAAATTTGTTATGAAAAAATCAAATCTATTGCAGTTAGGTGCCATATGCATTCTTCTGCTGAGCAGCTGCACTGCTTATCAATTAAAAAAAGCAAATAAGGAATTTTCCAACTATCGCTACAGTGAAGCGATACTGGACTACAACAAGGTATTGAAAAAATCGGATGACCACATGGCCCGCATTAATCTGGCCAACAGTTACCGGTTGACAAACGACTTGAAGAAAGCCGAGCCTTTGTTTGCCGAAATAGTAACCTATCCTGAAAGTGAGCCTATCAATATGTTTTATTATGCAAAAATGCTGATGTCGGATGAAAATTATACTGATGCTAAAAGATGGTTCAAAAATTATCTTGCAAAAGTGCCAGATGATATTGTAGCTCAGATGCTGCTTGCTTCGTGCAATTCGATAAAATCATTTATGCGCGATACTACTTTATATTCGCTGAAGGAAATGGAGTTCCCTGAGTTTGCTTCTATGTTCGGATTGATTCCTTATGATAATGGTGTTGTGTTTACAGCGGATAAAAAAGTTACACTCAAATCAAAGAAAGATGCATGGACAGGCAAGTCGTATTACGATCTCTATTTTGCTGAAAAAGATAAGGATGGCAACTGGTTAAGTCCGCAGCTATTGAAAGGTGAAATCAACGGAAGGTATCACGAAGGCCCTGCTGCATTTACCAAATCGGGTGATGTTGCATATTTTACAAGAAGCAATTACTATAAATATAAAATGCGTAAAAGTTCCAAGGATGAAAACAATCTTAAGCTTTTCTCCGCAAAACTCAAAGACGGCAAATGGCAGGGTTTAACTGAACTGCCTTTCAACAGCGATGAATATTCTGTAGGACATCCCTGCCTGTCCAACGATGAAAAAACGTTGTACTTTATTTCCGATATGCCCGGCGGCTTCGGAGGTACTGATATTTACAGTTCTACATTTGACGGAACTACCTGGGGAAAACCGGTGAATTTAGGCAAGGAAGTAAACACTCCCGGCAATGAAATGTTCCCGTTTTTGGCTGACGACGGCACCTTTTATTTTTCTTCGGATGCTCACAATAATATGGGAGGACTGGATGTGTTCGCTACTTCCTACAATCCTAAAACACAAAAATGGCTGCAGGTGGAAAACCTCAATTATCCGCTGAACA
>CAILMK010000317.1 GCA_903835275.1 uncultured bacterium
AAAACAAAGGATGGTGAGATGCGGCCTTATATAACTGTAACAGATTCTTCAATAGATTTTATAAAACCGGAGCTCGATGCCGGAGTAATCAGAATCATTCCAAGTGACCTGAAATATGAGCCATTGACAGAGCGATACACTATAAATATTGATCTTATTATTAAGAATTTCGGAAGCAAAACCATTTCGGAAATTTCTGCATATACAGATGGAAGCGCCGTAATTACTGATTGTAATTTTGACCTGAATCCCTATATTACTTTTACAAACTTAAATCTTGCTTCCGGTGATACTATGTTAGTTCATCTCGGGAAATTCTATCAGCCAAATATTTTTATACCGTCACAGGGTATAACTTTCAAAGTTTATAGCTTTACCTGTTCTCCCAATAGACAAGTGGATATGAATCCTTACAATGACTATACCTACAATACATTTTTATATACCGGAATAGAATTATCGAATATTGAAGCCAAAAGTGATATACGGATATTTCCAAATCCAGCTACAAATATCCTGAATATTCAGTCTGATAATCTCCTGAATGCAAATTATGAGGTGATAAATACCCTTGGACAAACAATGATGAATGGAAAAATCAGCAACGCCATATCCGCTTCATTAAGCATTGAAACACTTCCTGCCGGTATTTATTACATTCAATTACATGATGAAAAAAATGTCAGCCAATTGAAGTTTGTCAAGGAATAAAATCGAGTTTTTCATGCTCCAAAAAATAGTAGAAATCATCGCTGTAAAGCCTTTTGAAATAACCTGTAAATTCAATACGGGCGAGGTGCGCACCATAGAACTTAAGGAATGGGTCAGGGAATTTAAAGAAGCAAATAACGGCTGGACAAGCAAGCTTGCCGAGCCTGAATATTTCAAAACAGTAAAGCTGGCATCTTATAGTACTCTTGCCTGGGATAATGAAGTTGACTTTGACCCTGAAGTCCTCTATAATGTCAGCGAGCCAAGCGTAGAGTATAGAACTACGCAAAATCCGGCTACTGAATAATTTACAGTATCTCGTATTAATTAATAGCTTCATTTTTTAGACATAACCCCACAACAAAATGACAAATATTTTGTACATTTGACAATATTTTTGTCATGTTACTCAATTGTCATACATTCTACTCGTATAAGTACGGTACTTACTCTGTAAAACAGCTCGTTGCGCAGCTTGCCGACTATGGGTATGATACAGCGGTACTGACGGACATCAATAATACCAGCGGGGCATGGGACTATGTACAGTATTGCCGTGAGGCTGGGATACGTCCGCTATTGGGAATAGATTTCCGCAATATGGAGGAGAATGCGAAATGCCTTTATATTGGTATTGCCGGAAACAACGAAGGTTTCATGGAGTTGAATACATTCCTCTCCCATCATTTACATAATGAAATTCCCTTGCCTGCAAAAGCCCCTGCCTTCAGGGATGCTTTCATTATTTATCCTTACCGTCCGCATATATTACAGACATTAAAGGAAAATGAATTTGCAGGAGTTCGTCCGCAGGATGTACCGCGCCTGCTGATGGAAGATGAAAATTTATTGCAGAAAAAAGCGGTGGCACTGGTTCCACTGAGTTTCCAGCACGAGGAGGATTATTACCTGCATTGCCTCCTGCGTACCATGGATAGAAATACACTGCTCAGCAAACTGGAACGCAAATTTGTGGGCGCGCGGCAGGAATGCGCCCTCACTATCCAACAGATACTGGAAATGTATAAGCGTTATCCGTATCTCATTACCAATACACAAAAGCTACTCGAGCAATGCACGATTGATTTCGATTATAAATCGCACAAGAATAAAAAGAATTTTCTGGGCTCTGCGGAGGAAGACCGTGAACTATTGCTTTCCCTCTGCATGGAGGGATTGCGCAAACGATACAATGGTGATCCCGAAGCGGAAAAACGTGTATTGCACGAGGTAGATGTCATTCACAAATTGCAATTCACCTCGTATTTCCTCACGGTCTGGGATGTGGTACAATATGCGCGCAGGCAGGGATATTATTACGTGGGGCGCGGCAGCGGCGCCAATAGTGTAGCGGCGTATTGCCTGGATATTACCGACGTGGATCCGATAGAACTGAATCTTTTTTTTGAACGTTTTTTGAATCTGCATCGTAATTCCCCTCCGGATTTTGACATGGATTTTTCATGGAAGGACCGCGATAATATCATAGCTTATTTATTCAAAAAATATGGCAACGGATATACCGCCATGCTGGGTTCACACAATACGTTTAAATTCCGTGCCGTAGCAAGGGAACTGGGGAAAGTTTACGGATTGCCAAAATCAGAAATAGATACCTTTATTGAAACAGTAAGCCTGGATAGCAGAATCGGTACACACAATACTGCAAACCTGATGGATAAATACAAGGCGAAAATTGTACATTTCGGTAAACGACTGGAAAAATTTCCGCATTATCTTTCCGTGCATGCCTGCGGTATTGTTATCTCCGAGGAACCCATGCATTATTATTCCGCTACACAGATTCCACCTAAGGGATTTCCCATTTCGCATTTTGACATGTACACTGCTGATAAAATGAAACTCCACAAACTGGATATCCTCAGTCAGCGCGGACTCGGCCATATCAAGGATTGCATAGAGATCGTCAGTAAAAACCGCGACGAGGAAATAGATGTGCATGATGTAAAAAGATTCAAGCAGGATCCTTTCCTGAATGAACTTCTGCAAAAAGGAAAAACAATCGGCTGCTTCTACATAGAATCCCCTGCCATGCGGCAACTGATGCGCAAACTTGAATGTGATAATTATATCACCCTCGTTGCGGCAAGTTCCATTATCCGCCCAGGTGTATCGGAATCAGGGATGGCACGCGAGTATATACTGCGGCATCATGCCCATGGAAAATATCATGTGATACATCCGAAGATCAATGAAATACTTGGCGAAACGTATGGAGTAATGGTGTACCAGGAGGATGTCATAAAAGTGGCACATTATTTCGCAGGACTTACCCTCGCGGAAGCAGATACCCTGCGCCGTGCCATGGCATGGAAATTCCGCGTCGATGACGGCTTCCAGCAGATAGAGGCTAAATATTTTAACAATTGTCGTGAACTTGGTTATCCTTTTGAAGTGGCACAGGAAGTATGGAGGCAGATGGAGGGTTTTGCGGGCTTTTCCTTCTGCAAGGCACATTCAGCCAGCTATGCCGTGGAAAGCTACCAGAGCCTTTTCCTGAAGGCTTATTACCCCATGGAATTCATGGTGGCAGTGATCAATAATTTCGGCGGATATTATAATACGGAATTTTATGTGAATGAAGCACGCCGCGCCGGAGCCCATATCCATCCGCCCTGTGCCAACCGCAGCGAACACCTGACGCTTATTGATGGCATTGATATTTTTCTTGGCTTTATCCATATCAAAAGCCTGGAAGAAGAACTGGCAAAACGCATTCCGGAAGAACGGGAAAAACACGGTCAATATACTTCCCTCGATGATTTCTGCGAACGCCTGAAACCGGGCATGGAGCAGCTTTTCATCCTCATCAAGATAGGCGCACTGAATTTCACCGGGAAAACCAAGAAACAACTCCTGTTTGAAAGCTTGTTTTTATACGGCAATAAAAAAACTCCACTGGCAGATAGAAGTGTATTATTTCCCGAACCACCGCTTGCCTTTATTTTTCCGCGTATAGAACAAAATAAACGCGAGGATGCCCTGCAGGAAATAGAATTACTGGGCTTTCCGCTCTGCTCCCGTTTTGATCTGCTCACTACCGGTTTCCGCGGGGAAATAAAATCGCGGGATATGATCAATAACCTTAGCAAGGTGGTTACCATGGTTGGTTATCTTACCAATACCAAAAGCAGCCGCACCCGTCACGGGGATTATATGCAGTTCGGCAGTTTTATGGATGATGAAAATGACACTTTTGAAGCGGTGCTCTTCCCTGCCGCTTATAAGAAGTTTCCACTATTGACAAAATCCATTTATTCCATCACCGGAAAAATAACGGAAGAGTTTGGCGTGGTATCCCTGCAGGTGCAGGAATGCCACAGGCTGGATATAAGTTTTGACGGGGATATAGTACCTCCGTTATCGGTAGATAAATTATCTCCATACGCAGAGGAAAAACAACTCATCTCCATTGGTGAAAATGTCCCTCTTTTGTCAGCACAGACTTAGGAAAGTTTGCAGTAATTTTCGATAAGTCTTCGGATAAAGGAACTCTCGCAACATTTCAGCATTCTGACCCCTATTCGCCGCGGCGAACCCTAAAGGGGACTTTCCCTTTAGTACTAAATGCACGAAGTGCTTCCCCCTTTAGGGGGTTAGGGGGTAAGAGTTTCTATAAGTGTACTGTTTAAAATAAATATTCCCTGATTTCAACATTGTAATAATAAAACACTATATTTGAAATGCCAACATTATTTTAACTAAAATTTAAACTGCCATGAAAAAACAACTACTTTCTATCCTGTTTGTATTTACTGCTATTTATACAAATGCCCAAATTACTCCCTTCCAGGCCTCCAACGCCAACTTCAGCTATCCACTATCTTTTATCATGACCAGTGACAGTAGCTGGGTAGTGGGAGAAACGGTATATAGACCGAACGATATCTCAAACTACTTCACTCCATCGATCCGGATAAGCAAATTTGATAAATCAGGAAAATTACAAAAATCAATTTACCAGGCATCAGATACTTTCAATGTAAGCTTGCCTACACGATTATTAACTGATATTGCCGGCAATATTTATATGCTGGGTAATATGCAATCTGGATGCGATGTATCTTTTGACAGAATGAATGCCATCTACAAATACGACAAAAATCTTAATCTGCTTTGGAAAACTTCAGTAACAGGAATTGTTGCATTCTGGCAAACCATGCACGGAGGATTTGCCTTTGATTCAAAAAACGAATTGGTGGTACTTATGGGGGATCATGTAAGTAAATTAAACCCCGTGAATGGAAAACAAATAACAAATTACAAGATTACAGAAAAGACATTTTCAGACCTATCCATTCCGGGCGGAAATAATATGCTTCTTAGTTCTGACAGCTTTATTTATAAAACCGATAGTGCATTGAATATACTATGGAAGAAATCAATTTCAAACTGTCTGTTCAAAAAGATCGGCTCCAACCTTTTTGTCGCAGTTTTAAAGGATAGCAACTTATCTCTTTTTGATAGTGATCTTTTAAAAATAAATTC
>CAILMK010000318.1 GCA_903835275.1 uncultured bacterium
AGGAACTCCTAATATAATTGAAATCAAATTATCCCGACCTCACGTTAACTTAATGACATTGCTTGGAGGGAAGAAGGTTTGGTAGATTGCGCTTGCTCAGATAAAATATCCGCACGATATTTTTATTTCAACAAGCCCTTTAGATAATTCAATTTCATCAGTGCTTCCACGGGTGTAAGTGTATTTACATCTATAGCACTGAGTTCATCTTTTATTTTATCTGCAATTCCATCACTTGCATCGAACATGCGTAATTGCAATTGAGGGGCGGTAGCTTTTGGCTTGATTGGATTCGCTTTGTTTTCTGAAGTCAGATTGGTGCGGTCTTCCTCTAATTCAGCAAGTATTTCACCGGCGCGCGTTACAATCTCAGGAGGTATTCCCGCCATTTGTGCGACATGGATACCAAAGCTATGCTCACTGCCTCCGGGAACAAGTTTGCGAAGGAAAATAACCTTTTTATTTATTTCCTTGACAGCAACGTGGAAATTACTGATGCCTGTATGATCCTTCGCAATTTCATTCAGTTCGTGATAATGAGTAGCGAAAAGTGTTTTCGGTTTATGCGGATGTGCATTCAAATATTCTGTGATCGCCCATGCAATGGAGATACCATCATAGGTACTGGTACCACGTCCAATTTCATCAAGTATGATCAGGCTGCGCCTGCCGAGGTTATTTAAAATATTTGCAGTTTCCGTCATTTCCACCATGAATGTGGATTCGCCGACACTGAGGTTATCAGAAGCACCGACTCGCGTAAAAATTTTATCTACGATCCCTATGGTAGCAGAAGAAGCGGGAACAAAACTTCCCATTTGTGCCATGAGTGTGATTAATGCCGTTTGACGCAGTATCGCCGACTTACCGGACATGTTTGGTCCGGTAAGAATAATGATCTGTTGCGAATCATTATCAAGCATCGTATCATTGGGGATATAACTTTCTCCGAGGGGAAGATTTTTCTCTATGACTGGATGCCTTCCGTCCCTGATATCGAGAACAAGGTTTTCATCAATGACAGGCATGCAATAATTATTCAGTCTTGCCACTTCCGCAAGTGAAAGATGACAGTCTATCCGTGCAAGTACCTGTGCATTTTGCTGTATGAGTACGGTATATTCCCCAATTTCAAAAAGAAGTTTTTCATACAGATTTTTTTCAAGTTCCTGTATTTTCCCTTCGGCGGAAAGTATTTTTTCTTCGTATTGTTTTAATTCTTCTGTGATGTATCGCTCTGCATTTACCAGTGTTTGCTTACGTATCCAGTCAGTCGGGACTTTATCCTTATGCGTATGGGTTACCTCAAGAAAATACCCGAATACATTGTTGTAGGAAATTTTCAGAGAAGAAATACCTGTTCTTTCTGCTTCCTTTTTTTGTATGCGCAATAAATAATCTTTTCCTGAATAAGACATATCCCTCCATTCATCCAGCTCGGGTGAAATACCAGCTTTAATAACTCCGCCTTTTATCAAAGCTAGAGGCGGATCATCGGATAAGGTGCTGTCAATTTTATCATGGATAACGGTGCAGCTATTCATGCGGTCTGCAAGTTGAAGCAATACCGGATTTGCAGAGGCGGCACACAATTCCTTTACTGTTGCAACAATTGCAAGTGATCTTTTCAATTGCCCTACTTCACGCGGATTTGCTTTCTGAACGCTGACCTTTGAAATCAATCTTTCCAGATCCCCGACATGCTGCAGTTCGGATTTTAATTTCCCTGCAAGATCCGTGTTTTCAAAAAAGTACTGGGTTACTTTCAGGCGTTCTTCAATCGGCGTTAATTCACGCAAGGGAAGGATGATCCATCTTTGCAACATACGTGCTCCCATGGGGGAATTGGTGCGGTTAAGAATATCCAGCAGTGCAGTGCCTTCCCCGTGAACAGGACTAAGTAATTCAAGGTTGCGAACGGTAAATTTATCCAGCCAGACATAATGCTTTGCATCCAGCCTGCTGATGCGGCTAATATGTTGCAGGCGGGAATGTTTATTCTCGGCCAGGTAATGAAGAATGGCGCCTGCTGCGGCAAGCCCTTCATCCATTTCCTCCACACCGAATCCTTTCAGGTTTTGTGTACTGAAATGACGAACCAGTTTTTCATAGCCGTAATCGCGTGTGAAAAGCCAGTCCTCAAGCGAATAAGAATAGTAATTGTCTTTAAAGGTACTTTCAAAATCCTTGTTCTTTGCCCGTGAATATAAAACTTCGCTCGGGGCGTGACTTTGCAATACCTTGAAAACATGGGTTTCATCACCTTCGGAAGCAAAAAACTCTCCCGTGCTGAGATCCAGTAATGCAACGCCCATTTTATCCCTGCCGAATTGGACAGAGGCGAGATAATTATTTTTATTATGGTCAAGGACTTTATCGCTTAGCGATGTTCCCGGAGTGATGAGCTCTGTTACTCCGCGCTGCACCAGCGTTTTTGTTTTCTTCGGATCCTCCAGTTGCTCGCAAATAGCTACGCGTTGACCTGCAGCAATAAGCTTGGGTAAATACGTGTCAAGGCTATGATAGGGGAATCCTGCAAGCTCCACATGCGATGCTGAGCCATTCGCTCTCTTGGTAAGAGTGATGCCCAGCAATCCGGATGCTTTTATGGCATCATCTGAAAATGTCTCGTAGAAATCGCCCACCCTGAATAATAGCAATGCATCTGGGTGTTTTTTCTTGACCTCGTAGTACTGCTTCATTAATGGCGTTTCCTTGACTGACATATTTCTTTAAATTGGTGAGGGAGTGATTTGTTGAGTGAAGAGTTAAATTCCCCCTCGTCACTCGTCTTTCGCCACTCGTCCCTTTTGCGTATTTTTGTCAAAATTACGCACTGCAAGCTGTATGAAAAAATTAAAATTGGATGAATTGAACCGCAAGTCCGTCGAGGAGTTTAAGGACAGTGCAAAGTTGCCTGTTGTAGTGGTACTTGACAGCGTGCGGAGTATGATGAATACAGGTTCGGTTTTCAGGACTTCCGATGCATTTCTGATTGAAAAGATGTTTTTGTGTGGAATTACAGGTACACCACCACATCGCGATATCAATAAAACGGCCCTTGGTGCAACCGATAGTGTTGATTGGGAATATGCCGAAAGTGTCACTGAACTTGCAAATAAACTGAAGGAGCAGGGCTATACACTTTTGGGAATAGAACAGACCACGAATTCCATTTTATTGCAGGAATACTCATTTAATAAGGATAAAAAATACGCTCTTTTTCTCGGAAATGAAGTAGAGGGAATTACTACTGAACTGATTTCGCTATTGGATGCCTGCCTTGAAATTCCGCAGGAAGGAACCAAGCATTCCCTCAATGTATCTGTGGCAGCAGGGATAGTTTTGTTCCAGGTGTACTTGGGAATGAAGGCGATTTAAACAATTCAATCCGCAATCAAAAATCCGAAATCCGCAATCAAAACAAAGGGCCGCAGCGGAAGCTACGGCCCTTCTCGGAAAGGAAATTAGGGTTGGGAAAAAATCTTTATTCTCCCGGAATATTCATGTTTTCTATCTTGTCGTCTTTAATGCCTTTTTTCTTTTTCTTCTTGGCTTCCTTAGCTGCTTTCTTTTTAGCTGCTTTTAATTCCTTCATTTTTTTCTTCTCTTCTGCTTTTCTATCGCTTTCCATTTTTTCAAAAGCTTTCTTTTCAGCCGCTAATTCAGCCTTTGTTTTCTTAGGTGCTTTTTCCTTGGCAATTGATCCACCATTCAGGTTTACTGTATTATCATCTTGTGCTGGAGCCGCCGCTACCGGTGCCGCAGCAGATGTTGCATTATCAGCGCTGGCTGGTGCAGGAGCAGATGTTCCATTATCAGTAGTAGCTGGTGCAGAAGCTGATGCTGCATTATCAGTAGTAACAGGTGCAGAAGTTGAATTGACCGGCATTGCAACAGCAACTGAATTATCAGTTGTTGGCGATGTAGTTGGGGCAGTTGAAGGAGTGCTATTATCAGCTACAGGAGCGGCAGCAACCGGAGCCGGAGCAGGGTCAGCTGCAGGAGCCACTGCAACTGGAGCAGGTTCAACAGCCTTCACCTCTGTAGAGCTAACAGCATTATTTGTAGAAGGTTCATTAGTTTCAAACTTTTTGGTAGAAGCTCCTGCATCCGCATTTTGTGCTCCATAAAGATCAGGCTCCTGTGTTTTTTCTACAGGCTTATTGGCAGTCGCTGATTTTGAGGTTTTTGAACTATGTTTTTTAGAAGTGCTTTTCTTAGCAACAGGTTTTGCTTTTGCAGGAGCAGGAGTTTCAGTAGCAGCACCATTTTGGTTTCCTTTACTTTCCCCTATTGGTGTTATTGCAGCCTTTGTATCTTCTTTTGTAGGTGCAACAGAACCTTGAGAATTTGATGATGATGCAGATTTCTTAGCAGGAACTGCGCCTTTTTCATCCATGGCAAATTGTGCCCTTCTGTTGGCAGCAAGTGCATCCCATCCTTTAAGATTGGTCAAGGGCTCAAGCTTTCCTTTGCTTTCTGCGGTGAGTTGTCCGGCAGGAACGCCAAAGTAATTCACCAGAGTATTCACAACTGCATTGGCACGCCTCATACCGAGGCCATAGTTATATTGTTCACTGCTGCGGTAATCGCAATAACCGACTACGCGCACTTTAACACCCGGATTATTTTTAAGATTATTTGCTACGGAGAATAATTCAGGATAGTAAGTATACTTAATGTCTGATTTATCAGTGTCAAAGAAAATAGCCGGCATATATCCCAATGCAGAGGAAACACCCGGGGAAACATATCCACCCTTGCCGTTGCTCTTCATCATGGTGATCTTATTGCTCAGATCCTTTGCATCAAACTTTGTTTTGGCATTAGCAGGCCTTGTTTTTTTCGCATTAGGAGTTGCATCGCGGAATTCCACTTCATCCTCATCTCCATTTGCATTTACGAGATAAATTTGTCCATCCTTGGTTTTCTTATAAGTGGTTCCGTCAGGATAGGTTTTATATATTGTTCCGTCTTTTGTAATTTTATATTTATTGCCGTTAGGGTAAACCTTGATAGTGTTCCCGTCCTTATCCCTGCTTGTTTTTACCTTAGGATTTTTCGCATTCAGGTCATCAAATTGTATTTCATCTTCCTGTCCGCTGGCATTCACACCATATATTTTTCCATCAGGAGCTTTATGCAACTTATGACCGGACTTGGTGCTTTTGTAACTGCTGCCATCCGGTGAGTTTTTATACTCGTTACCATCAGGCATCACCTTGGTTTTGCTGCCATCGTCTTCGTTACGGTAGGTTGTTCCATCAGGGTCATGATCGCCTTCGTCTCCCTTTACTGCAGACGGATCATTGAATACAATATTTCCATCGGCATCGCGGAAGAAAATAGTCCTGCCCGCACCATCCACAATACTGCTTACAGGAGTGCTGTCTTCCTTGTCAAAGTAATCTGCAACGCCGTCACTATCCCTGTCATTGGTAAGTGCCCAAAGATTTTTCCCCATGCTATCCACCTGTACTTTCAGGTCGCCCATGTCTTTCTCGATCTTATCCACGCGCATTAATCTGCGCTTGCTGTCAAGAATGGTTTCATAAGGCATGGAAAGAGGATTGGAAAACCAGTAAGCGTTTTCTGTTTTTCCAAGTCGGATATGAATTCCTGTATTTA
This sequence comes from uncultured bacterium, assembly GCA_903835275.1. Classification (GTDB taxonomy): domain Bacteria; phylum Bacteroidota; class Bacteroidia; order CAILMK01; family CAILMK01; genus CAILMK01. The sequence goes on from CAILMK010000318.1 coordinate 5,632, forward strand.
TATAACCGAAGGCATCTGCCTGAGACGTAGGAATGCCTGCCCCATACCAGCGTGCGCCGTCAAGAGCATCGCTGCCGGTAAAGCCATAAACGAGTTCGAGACTCCAGCTGATCCTGTCAGAAATTTTATATTCAACACCAATTCCAGCAGTGATTACAGGTACCAGATTTTCCCCGGCTAATGTTGCACCGTTTTTATCTATATCTGCCTTGGTTTCGTATTTTCCATCTCTGAGGGATTTCAATGCACTGTAAACAGAGCTCTTGGAACCACCATTCTTATCTATGTCCGGTATTTTACTATAGTCGTACATCTTGCCGTTGGCATCCAACTGGTCTATGTATGTCTGGAAAATCATACCACCGCCACCCACCAGGAGGTATGTATTAAACTTTGGATTCTGCCTCATAAAGTTAATATTATTCAGATTGTAGAGTATCTGAAAATTAACCTGTGTAAAATCCATTTTGAAGTTCTGGTAAATGGGTGTGTTTGCCTGGTTGTAATTTAGTGCCGGGTTGTTTGTACCATTCAGCGCTGCATTACTTGCTACTAAATTTTCTCCCCCGCGTTGCCAGTCTATGCCTGTGCAATAACCATTGATTGCCTGAAGGCGCAAACTAACGGAATATCCCAAAGCCTTGCGGATATCCAATCCATAGCCGACCCCAAAGTCAGGTGGAATATCTCCCACAACCATTGGGTAACCGCCATGAACGCCTACCGACCATGATTTTTTCAAAGGCTGAAAAATATCATCTGAAGGACGTGTGTATTGCTTTTTTCTTTTTGGTTTTAGCTCTTTTTTAAGCAGAGCAATAGAATCTGTTTGCCCGTAAGACGTAAATTGAAGGCAAATAATTGATAACAACGTGAGCACCAACGGTCTCACAATCCGATTTTCTCCCATACTAAAGTTTGGTTTTCGATTTTTAAATTTTCCTTTCCCCAATGATTTTTAAGCCATTGCCGTATTAAAATTCCCTAACGGACTGCTAAACTACCGTTTAGTTTTTTGCTAATAAAATTTTTGGAGTACTAATTATTGACAATACTATGTGGATAAGTAATGCATTGAATATAAGTGTTTCATATCCAATGGAATAATTTGGAAAGTTCTTGTGGATAAGTATTTCAATAAGGAATGTTAAGACAGGTGATGCAAAGCAAATTATAGATGTGTACAAGTCATTTACCTTTCGCTTGCTTAAAAGCCCGAAGCTGAATAAACCAAGTAAAGGGCCATAAGTATAACCGGCTATTTTAAAAATAGTTGTGATGATGCTTTGGTCATTATATGCTGCAAAGAAATAAATGCAAAGGATGATTAAAACAGAGAAGGAAATATGCACAATATACCTGTTCCGGACACTGTTCGTCGTTGATTTCTCACCCATTTTAAGGAAATCAACACAAAAGGAAGTAGTCAATGCCGTTAATGCGGAATCAGCACTTGCAAATGCCGCCGCCGTTAATCCAACTATGAAAACAAAGGAAAATAATGGTGGAAAATAATGCAGGGCAAGAGTTGGGAAGAGCTTATCAGACCTTTCCGGAAGTGGAATATGATTTTGCGAAGCAAATGTATATAGCAGTGCTCCAAGACTTAAAAAAAGCAATACTACCCCAATGAAAATGAAGCTGAAAACAAACATATTCTTCTGTGCTTCCTTCAGGCTTTTGCAGGTGAGGTTTTTCTGCATCAGGTCCTGATCCAGGCCTGTCATGGCAATGGTCATAAAGATGCCGCTGAGGAATTGCTTTACAAAGAAATTTTTGTCATTATAATCCCAGAAAAATATTTTGGAGTAATTGCCGTTCTTTATCA
>CAILMK010000319.1 GCA_903835275.1 uncultured bacterium
TTGATAAAGATGGCAATATTCCCAGTTCTTTATTGAAGGGCTTTGGAGAAGGTTTGAAAAATATAATATATTCTCAAATTTTGAAGAAACTCGACGAAAAATTTCCGGAAGCAAGAATTCTTTTAGAAGAAGAAAATCAGGTTTCGGAATAAAGTATTATTCAATGCTTTCACATCCTTCTTCAATAGCCTTTTGCATCAGGGCAATATCTTCATTAGGAATGGAGCCGGCAAACTGAAGTAAAGGATTTGTAGTATTTTTATTCTTTGCCTTTGAAATTAATGTTTCAATATATTCCAAAAGGCTTAACTGCTGTTCCTTGTTAAGCATCGCCAGCGATTGTTGTATCCGTTGTGCAATTTCCAGCCTTGTCATTTTCGCACTAAATAATTTGGTAAAGAATATCTTTAATAAGGATACAAATATACGGATTTTTGGTTGAAAAAGCCTTAAAAGCGGTTAGAAACTGCCATATTTAATACATACCGGACTGAGTCCGGCGCGAGCAAATACAGTAATTGAACATTTTATTAATTTAATCGCCCATTTTAAACCCTTTCCGTAATTTTGAAGCATGAAATTCGGAGTAATTATATTTCCAGGCAGTAACTGCGATCACGATACCATTAACGTGCTTCGCAATGTATATGGTTATGAAACCGTTGAATTGTGGCATAAGGATACCGACCTGCAAGGGTGTGATTTTATCTTTGTTCCGGGCGGTTTTGCCTATGGGGATTATCTCCGTTGCGGTGCCATTGCCCGCTTTTCCCCGATCATGGAAAGTGTGATTGATTTTGCCAACAAGGGCGGTTATGTAATGGGTATTTGCAACGGTTTTCAGGTACTTTGCGAGGCTCATTTGCTTCCGGGTGTATTATTGCGTAATGATTCACAGAAGTTCATTTGCAAGAATATTTACCTGAAAAATGAAACTCCGGATACGCTTATTACCCGCAGTATCCCTGATAATGCGGTTCTTAAAGTCCCGATCGCCCATGCCGAGGGCAGGTATTACGCCGATGATGCCACCATATCAAAACTAAACGAGAATAACCAGGTCATTTTCCGCTATTGCGATGAAAACGGAAATGTGACCGCCGAAGCAAATCCCAACGGCGCGCTGGATAATATTGCCGGTATCTGCAACGAAGGCAGGAACGTCTTCGGAATGATGCCGCATCCTGAAAGAGCTGCCGATGAACTTTTGGGAAATACGGACGGACGCTTTATATTTGATTCCATACTGAACAAGATACTCGAAAATTCCTATTAATGGCTCCGCTACCCCCTAACCCCCTAAAGGGGGAAGCACTTCGTGCATTTAGTGGAGTATAACAGTCGCCTTTAGGGAGCGGCAAATAGGGACAGGTTAAAGGAAAGGAATAGAAAGGATAGGTTTACACGCTCTCGCACACAAGGATATAGATTTATTTATGGGTGTTAAATTAGAAAAGATCGGAATCATTGGTGCCGGCATCAGTGGATTAATTGCTGCTGTTGCTTTAACGCAACGGGGATACAATGTCAGTGTTTTTGAAAAATCCGGCGATCCGCGCGAGGTAAATGTTGCCATCAGTCTTTGGCCTAATGCCACCCGAATATTAAAATCACTTGGCCTGCTTGATAAAATCATTGCGCAAGGGGCTATTATTAGCAATTTTACCATTAAACATGCAAAGGGTGAAGTAATGAATAGTTCAGGTTTGGAACTATACGATTCTCCCGCAGTGGGAATTGAAAGATCCGAACTGCATTCCATTCTTGCTAATGCCCTTCCACAGGGAGTTGTAAGAATCAACAAACGTTTTTCTGCTTATCAGAACAGTAATAACGGAGTTGTCGCTTTTTTCGAGGATGGCGGCAGCGAAACCTTCGATTTTTTAATTGGTGCTGACGGCCTGTATTCCAAGGTGCGTGATCAAATGCACAACGATGGAAAGCCCATGTACCGGAACTATACCATCTGGCATGGTACGGTTGATTATACACACCAGAATATTGAAACAAATGCCTCGATCGAGATCATGGGCAACGGTAAACGCTTTGGCATGATACCGCTTGGGAAAGGCAAAATTGGATGGTGGGCTTCTTATAACGAGGTACTGAAAAGCTACCAGCATATGGAAGGAAGGAAAAAGAAACTCGTGAATATGTTCCGCGGTTTTTATTCCCCGATATCCCAAATGATCAGTGCTACCAACGAAGAGGATATTATTAAATCACCTATATATGACCGGGACCCTGTGAGCCGATGGCATGATGGGAAAGTCCTGTTGCTGGGTAATGCAGCACATCCAATGACTCCCAACCGAGGACAGGCATCCAGTCTATCCGTTGAAGATGCTTATGTACTTTCAAAGTTGCTTTCCTCCTCGGATAACCTGGAGTCTGTCTTAACGGAATTTGAAAAACTACGGGTTCCTCGGGCTCATTTATTACACAAGGAATCTTTATATCACGGACATATCGGGCAGTTGGAGAAAAAATGGAAGATCATGTTCAGGAATTACATGATCAAAAAAATGCCAATTAAAAAAAGCCGGAAGATACTCGACGATATGTTTATGTTCAGGGCGGATTGAGGCTTTTAACTGTGTGCTCAAACCTCGTAGGTCTTTAAGACCTACGAGGTTTTTTTTGTCTAATTTTGCCAAACTAAATTTCTCAAATGTTTTCAGATGTATTAGTTGTGGAACTTGCTTCCGTACTCGCTGGACCTTCCGTTGGAATGTTCCTTGCCGAATTGGGAGCAAAGGTCATCAAAATAGAAAACCCTGCCAGCGGCGGCGATGTAACACGGGGCTGGAAATTGCCTTCGGAAGATCCACAAACAGATACACCCTCTTATTTTTCCTGTGCCAACTGGGGTAAACATTCCCTTGCTCTCGATATTTCTTCAAGTGAGGGGCGCGAGATAGCTTATTCAATTTTGAAAATAGCGCATATAGTTATTGTATCCTATAAACCCGGCGACGCAGAAAAGCTGGAGATGGATTATGAAGCCATTCAAAAACTGAATCCGGGCATCATTTACGCATCCATCAGCGGGTATGGAGAAGATAATCCCAAAACTGCCTACGATGCGGTCTTGCAGGCGGAGAGCGGTTTCATGTCCATTAATGGAACGCCAACTTCAGGGCCATTGAAAATGCCCGTCGCACTGATCGATATTATCGCCGCACATCATGTCAAGGAAAGTATCCTGCTTGCTTGTATTAAAAAACTGAAAACAGGGGAAGGAAGCAAAGTAAGCGTTTCACTATACGAAGCAGCTATAAATTCACTCGCCAACCAGGCTACAAATTATTTATATACCGGAAATATTCCGAAGGCCTCCGGATCGGAGCATCCCAATATCGCTCCTTATGGTGAAACGTTTACCACAAAGGATGGAAGGAAAATTGTTCTTGCCATCGGCAATGATAAACAGTTTTTATCGCTTTGCAAAATATTGGGAATTGAAGAAA
>CAILMK010000320.1 GCA_903835275.1 uncultured bacterium
ATTCCGTGCTTTAGCCCAAAACACATTTGGGCTAAAGCCCATTTAACTTTTACGCAAATTCCGCTGACTGAAGTCACGGGTTACTCAAAATACAAAGGAAGGGAACTTCCACTTTTCAAGCATAATGAAGTATCACATCTCCTGCTCAAATCCTAACCGTCATTATATAAATATTGAAGTAACAACTCCAACCAACGGCGATGATTCAATGACTTTTCATTTGCCTGCCTGGAGGCCCGGAAGATATGAGCTTGCCAACTATGCGCAGAACATACAAATATGGGATGCCTACAATGAAAAAGGAGAAAAACTACAATCACATAAACTGACAAAAGACAGTTGGAATGTAGATACAAAAGGAGCAATTGAAGTCACTGTAAAATATAATTTTTTTTCATACCAGATGGATGCCGGGGCATCTTATTATGATGAGCAGCAATTGTACATCAATCCGGTAAATTGCCTTTTATATATTGAAGAAAAGATCAATGAAAAATGCACACTGAAACTTTCAATTCCGGAAGATTTTAAAATAGCAAGTGCATTAAAATTCAATGCTGACAACGAAGCAGAAACTGTAGATTTTCATCATCTGGCAGATTCACCGTTTATCTGTTCTCCTGATTTGATGCACAGGGAATATTCTGTTGGAGAATATCTTTTTCATATCTGGATCCAGGGAAATGCAAAACCTGACTGGGATAAGATCATTCATGATTTCACACGATTCAGCGAGGCACAAATAAACATTTTCGGAGAGTTGCCAACAAAGGAATATCATTTCCTTTATCAGCTTCCCAATCATAAATTTTATCATGGTGTTGAGCATCTTGATTCTACTGTAATATGCCTCGGCCCTGCCTACAGGCTAATGGAAAAAGATGTTTACTCAGATTTCCTTGGAGTAAGTTGCCATGAATTATTTCATAGCTGGAATATAAAAAGCATCCGCCCGATAGAGATGATGCCTTATGAATATTCCAGGGAAAACTACAGCAACCTTGGTTATGTTTGTGAAGGCGTTACCACCTACTATGGCGACTATATGCTTCTGCGTGGCGGAGTATTTAATTTTGATGAATATGCGCATGAATTTTGCAAAACCCTGCAAAAGCATTTTCACATGTTCGGCAAGGATTACATGAACCTTGCACAGTCAAGTTTTGATACCTGGCTGGATGGATACAAACCCGGAACTCCCGACAGGAAAATATCCATGTACTTCAAAGGGATGATTGTTGCATTCATGACGGACATTGCTTTACGGAGGGATACCAAAAACGCATCCAGCCTGGATACTGTAATGAGCAAATTATTCAATGAATTTGCAAAGAAAAACAAAGGTTATTCAGAAGAAGATTATCTTACAACAGTTACGGATATTGGTGGACGTTCGTATCAACAATTTTTCGAGCAGTACATCTGGGGACTCGAACCCTTGGAAGAATACCTTGCTTCATGCGTTTCCTACATTGGCTGCAAGCTAATGACTTATGAAAACCATGATACCTGCGAGGCTTTATACGGTTTCAAGATCAAGGAGGAAAACTCAAAATCCATTATTATACAAATTGCACCGGGTAGTCCGGCAGATAAATCATTATTAAGCGTTAATGATGAAATCATTGCCGTCAACGGAATGCAATGTGATAAAAACTCACTGAATGAGTTGTTGCGTTTTCATCATGGCGAAACGATTGCGCTTAGTTTGTTCCGTTCAAGGGAGCTCATTTATGTTCCAATCACATCCGGCGATGAAACATATTTTTCCAATTATATCCTGGTGAAAAAAAACGATACCACTGAGGAAGAAAAGGCCAATTTCCATTCGTGGGCAGGTGTGAAGTTTTAAATCGGAATTTTTATTTAAGTTTAAATTCCACTTTCCTTAATGTGGAATCTCTTTTCAGGAAAGGCGGCATATTATCAGATGTATAGGCAGCCATTTTGTATCCATCTCTTTTAAGCTTGAAATACAAAACTGAATCCGGATATGAAGAATAAATAGTACTGCCGGGAGCGTAGAACATCATTTCAACTCCACAATCCGGACAAGGATTACCGAAAACAATATTTCTATCTCCAAAAATCTGCGGTAATTTTTTATAATATTTCGTGTATAATACTTTGTTAATTCGATAAACATAAATGGGGTCCACATCAGTGTGCATGAACTCGATCCTATTAAAATTCATGGAAAAATAGCACACTAAAACAAGGATTACCGGTGCTGCCCATTTAAATAAAATCGAAACAAAAGCATTTTCAACCGCTACAAAGCTTCTATCTAACAAAGATCCAAAAGCTATAAAAAGTAGAGGACTCACAATGAAACAAAATGCACTTAGCTTGGTTGCAGCCATAGAAAAAAATGCGAAGGGTATAATAATACCGGCCAAAATAAAAATCCGAATGTTGAACCTTTGTATTCCTTTATAAAGACAATAAATGGCAGGAACTACAAAAAAGACAGAAGCTTTACCTATTGTATATGCAAGGTTATACAAATAGTACCAGGCATCTCCGCCATGCTCTTCTATAACTTCAAAAAAGTGCCTGCGGCTGAATTCGCTTTCATATCCCGCTTCCACAGGAAAAACTTTGAATATATAAATCTGCCAGGGCACAAAAATAATGGCGGAAATTAATAAGCTGATGAGTACATCTGTATAGGTACTTCGCTTTTTCCGGTCTTCCTTAGAAAGAGTTATAGAAACTGTCCATGCAGCAAATATCAATAATCCGACAACAAATTTTGTAAGCACTGCAAATCCGCTGAAGACTCCTATCAAAATTAGGAATATTTTCTTGTTTGAATTTTTATATTCTATCCATGACCAGAATGACAGCATGATATAAAAAGTGAATGTGATGTCCACACCACCCATTCCTTCATACCCCGAAACCACAGTTAATGTATACCAGTTGACCGTCCACAGCAGGGCGGCAATGTAACCCGTCCTTTTATCCAGGGCGATGCTTCCCATCCGGTAAATCACAGGTATGAGAAGAGTTGCTATAAATACAGAAGGAATACGAACAGATAATTCCGAATTACCGAATATTTTCAAACAAAGTGCTATCTGCCATAAGGTCATCGGCGGTTTATGCAACCATATATGGTTGTTATACCATGCTTTAAAATCAACAGGGGAAACCGGATTTTCAAGGAGCGTTGGACGAAAAGGATGACTGAGTAAATGCTGTGCTACCAACGCATGAAATTTTTCATCCCAGTCCCAAAGTAGCGGATCTAACTGAGCCATGAAAAAGAACAGACCCAATCCCCCTATTGTCAATAATAGAATTGATAACTTATATTTTTGATTAATGCACAGGAAAATACTTGCTACAATGAGCAAAAGTGACGGGATCAGTAACCAGAAATCATGCTCCTGAAAATGGGTTTGTATCAACTACTTAGTTTTTTATTGGACAAATATACATAACACAAGGAATATGAACTAAAATTGTCGGTTTTAGTTCCTTTAATATATATAAGACGCCTCCGGCGTATCACTTAACAAACCTGTAAGCTTTCCTATAAAATCGTAATTTTTTCGGTTCTACGAGAATTTTAGTGGGAACTCATAGATTTGCATCAAATATATAACGAAACTTGGAAAACACGAAATTTTTTAGCGAGTTGTTGAAACTCGGGGAAGACTGGCAAATAAAG
>CAILMK010000321.1 GCA_903835275.1 uncultured bacterium
TACTTTATTCATACTCTTTCCTGATAGCGGTTTCGCTCTCTATTTTGTTCATTGGAATGAAATCCAAAGGCAATGCTAATGATCCCCAGGGAACATCCGGCACCAACGGAACAACTACGAGCACCAATAGCACAACCATGACTACTTCCGGCCCAACGACCAGTACCACTATGACCACGAGTACGACAAGCACTAACGGAACTACTACATATGGTACCACAACCAGTACAAACGGTACTACTACAAGTACCAATGGAACTACGACCAGAACCACCGGGCCATCAGCTCCATCAGCGCAAAACGCACCTCCAAAGAAGGCTCAGAATAATACAAGCACCCAATCCAAAAGCAGTGCCAGCCACTCTTCCAAAACCACAACAAAACGTACTCACAACGATAGTATGACTTTACGCAAGAACAGATAGGTTTTGTTTCATCGAAAATCCCTTTTCGTAAGGGACCAATTCCTGTAACACCCTACTCAGAAAGCCTCCTTGTCCGAAAAACAGGGTGGCTTTTTTGTTTTGGGGAGGTTTCTGAGTTTAGTTCTTCGTAAGTCATCCCCCTGGCCCCCTATCAAAGGGGGAATATCCGCTGCGCGGATTGAGCTACACTTCAATATTTATTATTCGATATTTAATATTCAATATTCCCCCTGTCCCTCGCCCTTTGTCCCTTGTCCCTTTTTTCTTATCTTTGCCGTCCAAAATTTATTTTATGTTTGAGAGTTTATCGGAACGGATAGAAGGAGCCTTTAAGATCCTGAAAGGTCAGGGGCGCATTACCGAGATCAATATTGCTGAAATGCTGAAGGAAGTCCGCAGGGCTTTGGTAGATGCGGATGTGAACTATAAGATCGCCAAGACTTTTACGGATGAAGTGAAAGCCAAGGCATTAGGACAGGACGTCATCAAATCGGTGAGTCCGGCACAGATGCTGGTCAAGATCGTTAATGACGAACTGATCCAATTGATGGGCGGAACAAAGTCTGATCTGAACCTGAGCGGCAATCCAACGGTGATCCTGATGTCCGGTCTTCAAGGGTCTGGTAAAACGACCTTTTCCGGTAAGCTGGCAAGTTTTATTAAAAAGAAGGGTAAAAAGCCTTTACTCGTGGCAGGTGACGTATACCGTCCGGCTGCGATCAACCAGTTGCAAACACTCGGCGGCAATCTTGAAATAGAGGTATTCGCTGAACCTGAAAATAAAAATCCCGTTTCTATCGCGCAGAATGCAATTGCTTATGCAAAGACAAACGGATTCAATGTTGTCATTATAGATACTGCCGGCCGCCTTGCGGTGGATGAGGAAATGATGAATGAAATCGCGAAGCTGAAGCAGGAAACTAAGCCTCATGAAATTCTCTTCGTGGTGGATTCCATGACGGGCCAGGATGCGGTGAATACTGCCAAGGCATTTAATGATCGTTTGGACTTCACAGGTGTGGTATTAACCAAGCTTGATGGTGATACCCGCGGTGGTGCTGCGTTATCGATTACCTCCATTGTAAATAAGCCGATCAAATTTGTTGGTACGGGCGAGAAGATGGATGCCATTGATGTGTTCTATCCCGAACGTATGGCACAGCGTATCCTCGGTATGGGTGATATTGTTTCCTTCGTGGAACGTGCGCAGGAAGTCATAGATGAAGAAGAAGCGGAACGCCTGCAGAAGAAACTTCGTAAATCACAATTTGATTTCGAGGATTTCCTTGGTCAGTTGAAGCAAATAAAGAAAATGGGGAACGTAAAGGACCTCATGGCTATGATACCGGGTGTTGGCAAAGCGATCAAAGATATAGACCTGGACGATAATGCATTCAAGCATACAGAGGCAATGATCCTTTCCATGAAACCTATAGAACGCAAGAATCCTGATATGATAGACGGTAAGCGCAAACAGCGCATTGCCTCTGGAAGCGGTACTACGGTTCAGCAGGTAAACCAGTTGATCCAGCAGTTATTCCAGATGCGCCAGATGATGAAGCAAATGAATATGATGCAGGCTTCAGGTAAAATGCCGAAAATGCCGAAGGGTATGCCGGCTGGATATACCGGGTAAACTGACCACCTAAAACCGGAGCAAATTGACCAGTGATTTTGCTGGCGAGATTTACGTTCATTTTAGCTGTTTAGGGTTGTTTAAAAAAGTTCA
>CAILMK010000322.1 GCA_903835275.1 uncultured bacterium
GAAGAGAACATAGCTAAGAAAAGTGTTGAAGATAGACATTCAAATATGATGAGTATCGAAATATCGAAAAGTAAAATTCAATTTGATAATAATATGCAAATTAAAAATGATTCATATACAATACTTGATAATATTGCAGAAACAATGTCTTTACACCCTAGATATAGAATTGAAATAATTGATTCCAATTCCTATGGGCTTAAGGATAGAACGACTTTAAAGTTTGACGAATGCGGCAATGAAAATGAAAAAGCATCATATGGTAAGGATGGTAAAATTGTAGAGATTAATTTCTATAAAAATATGGAATTAGATAAAAACAAAAATTGGATTAAACGGTTTGTGTATTATTCTCTTCCTCAAAAGTCCAAAACTGAAATTCTCTTAGAAATTGAAACTCGTGAAATAACCTATTACTAAATTAGTTGCCATAAAACTGCCCAACTGTCGCAAGTGTCCGTACTGTCCGTGTGTCCGAGGCGCGGACACCGCGGACACACGCGGACACTTTTTTGCGCAATGATTCCGAGTTCTCGGCACGCCAGCGAACCACTACTGTATTCTGTCTACTGTATTCTGTATTCTGTATTCTGTATTCTTGGGTTAGTGCGTCTTCGCCTTGTCAATCGTCACACGGAGGCCGACGATATGGGAGTATAATCCCGGACTGGTGCTGCCGAGATTGGTCAGTGCATAATCAATGGAAAGTTTTTTCAGGACAATTCCTATACCAATGGATGGTGAAAATCCAAATACCTTTTTATTATCAGGATTATCATCTGTGTAATACTGGAAATTGCCAAAGCCCATCCTTAAATAAACGGTCTTTTTGTAGCTTCCTTCCAGTCCAATGTGCGGGTCAAAGCTCACAGGATCGGAAGCAATTAATACGTTACGCATACCATCAAAAGTAATATCCATATCGGCTTCACCCATCAGGCTGAATTCCTTGTTGAAATCATGTACCCGATTGAAACCGAGAATGATCCTCGGCAGGGTATACTCTGTACTGTGCGTTGGAATATCATTGCCTGTTGCTGCAAGAACATCTTTCTGGGCGTCAGAAAATGTGAAATTCCACGCGTTGAATGTATTTGAGGCATCTTTTACCATAACCCCGACGGTACTGTGGTCATCCACCTGCACCTGAAGCCCTGCATCAATGCCGAATCCCCATGAATTGGCAAAAGGACCCACGACATTCCGTATAATTTTCACACTGCCACCGTAACGGATCATATACTTATGATACCTTTCTCTTTCATTATATTTTCTACCGTAGGAGATCATAACGGCGTAGTTGGCAACAGAAAAATCCGTTACCTTATCGTAGTTAACCACTCCATTGGCATCTACAAGGTCATATGTATTGGGAATATTATCAGCGCCAAAACGTATCAGGGAAACACCGAGGGTGGATCTTCTATCCAGCTTGATGGCGGCTGCAGCATAATCATAACTGGTGATTCCACCAAAATATTCAGTGTGCATGGCGCTGAACTGCATCGTATGATTCATCAATGCAAGGCCTGCCGGATTATAATAGCAAGAGGTAGCATCATCCACTGATGCACATAGGGAATTGGCAAGAGCCATTCCCCGGGGACTTGCCCCGATAAACATAAATTCATTGCTATACTTCCGCACGCCATCGGTCTGGGCGGAAAGTGTAAATGACAATGTTAAAATACAAACACAAAGTAAAAGTCTTCTCATGTATTCCGGTCGCGTTCTCAGTTCGCCGTTAAGGGTTAGTACGCCCTTATTTGAATCAGTTTATTTTACAGCTTCAAATATGGGTAAAAATTGAGTAGAAAGATGCATTTGTACCTCAAAACTTATCTTTTTAAACGTATCCAGGTCTTTTTCCGGATAATTTCCAAGCTTTGCGCGCATCAGGATGCGGTTCAGTGCAAAAAACATTCTTTCGTCGTCAATGTAATGGTATATGTACCGGTGCTCCATAAAACGATCAAAAAAGCCCAAAAATTGCTCCGCATTGGAGATATTGTTCAGCCTGAAGAATAGTTCTATATCGGCGGTACTCGCTTTCTCAAGGTCTTTATAAAAACTTTCTGCACAATCAGGCTCGTTTATCAGTATGAGCCTGTCCAGCATAAGTTCGTATAAAATATGTGCTACAAAGAAAAGACGGATTCCAGGGTAAATTAATTCATTTTCCTCGAATTTCTTACGGATGAATACAACATTATCATGAAATGACGACAGGTGATGAAATATCCCATCTACCTGAAGGTGCTTTTGGCAGCCCTGCACCAAATCATTGTAGTCGGGATCGCTGTAATCTGCAAAATGCAGCGGCTTCCAGGTACGGTTTATACTCCCGAGAAGATCCGGAAACACGAGTCCGAAATTGTAATAAGGATGTCCTTCCCTTTGTCCTGCATAGTAATGCGACAGCATATTCATATCTGATGCGAATATGGGGTTTTTTAACGGGAAATAGCTTGCTTACTCGATGAAGAATAGATGAATTTTGATGGAATACTTACAAAAGGCCTTTGGCTCGACCTCACCCCCTGACCCCTCTCTCCCGCAAAGGCGGGACTTGCAGCACGGAGAGGGGAGTAACTCAACGATTCTTCGTTTGTGTTTTTACTTTATTACTCTATCACTTTTTCTATTAATCAACTCAATAACTTAGTAACCTAATAACTTGATAACTTTAATATCTTTGTACTTTAATTTGTATCCAATGAAAGTATTCATCATATACGCCTGTCTTTTAATGACGCTATTGACAGCCTGTAAAAAGGACATGAAAATAATAGAACGCAAGTGGAAACTGGAAGGCAGCGATGTATCCCTGCAGATCAATGCAGATAGCACTTACACATTTACTGAACATAATGAGCCGCGCACAGGCAACTGGAAAATGCCGGACGAGAACACGATTATCTTCCTGGATAATTCGGCGAAAATCAAGAAGCTGACTGATAAGGAACTCATTATTATGATGAATGATGAGGAAATGAAATTTACCGCGGAATAATGAGTGATATTGTCGAAATCTATACCGATGGCGCGTCCTCGGGTAATCCCGGTCCCGGAGGTTATGGAGCAATTCTGCGCTACAAGGGCCACGAAAAGGAACTCAGCAAGGGTTATCGCAAAACCACTAATAACCGAATGGAACTGCTCGCCGTTATTGAGGCATTACGCGCACTGAAATTCGAGGGCTTGAGCGTAATCATTTATTCTGATTCCAAATATGTGGTGGATGCCGTTGAAAAAGGCTGGGTATTTGGCTGGCAGAAGATCGGTTTCAAGAGTAAAAAGAATCCCGATCTGTGGAAGGAATTTCTGCGCCTGTATGAATTCCACAAGATAAAATTCAAGTGGGTACGTGGCCACGACGGACATGCTGAAAACGAACGTTGCGATGTTCTGGCTACTACTGCAGCGCAGTATCCCAAATATATTGACGAATACTACGAAAAACACGGAAGCGACTGATTTCGGTTGGCAGTTTACAGTTAGC
>CAILMK010000323.1 GCA_903835275.1 uncultured bacterium
GAATAGATTCTTTCACCCTGAAGAAAAGTCTTTGTGAAGGCACCGATTCTATTAATGTTAAGCTTGTAAATTTTGGCAACGATACCCTGAAGAACGTTACTATAAACTGGAAAGTAAATTCTTCCGTGCAGACTTCTTACAGTTGGATAGGAACACTTACTCCGGGTGCTTCTGCCATTATTCCAATAGGAAATTGCACATTCAAAGGCGGCACCTATACTGTTTATGCATGGACAAGTTCTCCGAATGGTGTAAGTGACAGCAATCCGATGAATGACAGTGCTGCATTAAAGATTGTTGTATCCGCAAACCCTGCTACATCTATAAACGGTTCTGATAGCCTGTGTTTAAATTCACAGTCAAGTTATATTGCAGCCAACCATAAAGGCAGCACATATACCTGGGGATTATTTGGTGGCAATAAATTGAATTCAGGAAATGATACGTTGATCGCAAAATGGACATTGACTGGATTGGATTCGATAAACGTTGTGGAAACGGACATCAATGGATGTGTAAATTCCGCAAAACGAAACGTAAAAGTTTTTCCTAATCCAAAGGCAGACTTTTCATGGTCGGGTAAATGCCTCGGAACCCCGCTTCAGTTTAATGATAAAAGTTCTGCGCATACTATTCAGGGATGGAAATTTGGAGATGGAAATTCTTCAGCACTTGATTCACCAATGCATACGTATTTGCTAAGTGGTAATTATCCGGTTTCCCTGGGAATCCGGTCTGATAAGGGCTGTGCCGATTCAATGACAAAAACAATTATAATTCGTCCATTGGCCGATGCAAAATGGATTGCCACCGGAAGCAACTTCTCATATTATTTCAACGCAGTTGACAGTAGTAATATAAGCGCTAACTATATCTGGCAATTTGGAGATAGCTCCAATGGAAATGGCTATCACGTAAATCATACTTATTCCAAAACATCCAATTATGAGGTGCGTCTTATGGTAAAAGATAGTGCCGGCTGCATGAATAGTTTTGATTCCAGCCTTTCAATTACTACGGGTATTGCACAAAATGAAATTTCCGGTATTGAACTTAATACTTTCCCGAATCCATTCTCTTCCGGTATCAACATACAATTTAGTATTCCTCTGGGTACTGATTTGAAGTTAAGCATTTATGATTTGAAAGGTGTTGAAGTACTCGTACTTGCAGATGGATTCAGGAATGCAGGTAAATATGAATTGTACCTGGATGCTGAAAAGTATAATCTTCGTTCCGGAATTTATATTTTAAAGCTTCACACGGACGATGCAGTTTTTCATAATAGAATTATAAAGGTTGATTAGATAGACTCGGATCTGTAAAGTGTTTTCATTTCTTTGCTATAAAAGTGTGAAGCCTTCGGCATCATGGTTCAGGAACCGTTTAGTTGTTCAGCCCTCTCTTCAAGGAGAGGGCGCGCGAAGCGGGGAGAGGTATTAATCCTGTAACTTTCATTAAACCACCCCGTTATAAACCCGTTATTGGAATATCGAATTTCCATATCTTTGTAATCTCATTAAACATTAAAGTATATGATCGCATTTTTCAGAAACCTGCTCGCTTCCATAGTGGGATTCTTCATCAGTATCTTCCTGCTGATCGGATTATTATTCATCATTATAGTCGCAGTCGGCTCCAAGGGTAAGAAAAAGGTCACGGTAAAGGATAACTCCATTCTCAAGATCACCCTCGAGGAAAGGATCAGCGAAAAGCCTGTGGATAATCCTTTTGAAAACATCGGTTTCCTGTCTAAGGAAATGCATTTGCCCCTCTCTATAAAGACTATTGTAGATGAGATAAAATACGCCAAGACCGACTCAAAGATCAAGGGTATTTATATGGAACTGGGTTTAATGCCGCAGTCCCTGCCCATGCTAGAGGAACTGAGGATCGCACTGATCGATTTCAAGAAATCAGGCAAGTTCATTTATGCATATTCAGAATTGTATAACCAGAGGAATTACTATGTAGCTTCTGTAGCGGATAGTATTTTTATTAATAATGTAGGTTCCTTCGCGTTTGAAGGATTTCATTCCGAGCAGATGTTCCTCAAAGGCCTGTTCGACAAACTGGACATCCAGCCAAAACTGATCCGTTGCGGAAAATACAAGAGCGCGGGTGAAATGTTCATCCGTTCC
>CAILMK010000324.1 GCA_903835275.1 uncultured bacterium
CCTGCTACAAAGGTAAGGCGACTTTTTTTGATTGGGATCAAATTAGTGTTATTTCTTACTCGTTTCACGTTGACTTCTATTACAGCCTAATAGTGGAATGAGGGTAAAAATAGAATTAGAGTTGTTAAAATAATAACGTACTTTGCAATTAAATATGGCTCAAATAAGCATTATATCCATTTGTTATAACAACCTTGACGAACTCAGGGCTACTATTAAAAGCATTGATATACAGTCTGTTTTGCCTAATGAGCATATAATTATTGATGGCTCTTCAAATAATGAGATCAGCAAATTCCTGGAATCGAACCCACAGCCTTCCTGGCGTAAATGGGTATGTGAACCTGACAAAGGCATCAGCGATGCTTTTAATAAAGGTATTTTAAAATCTTCGTCCGAAATCACTCATTTGCTCAATGCCGGGGATACTTATTTTGATGATGAAGTCCTGATGAAAGTATCGGCTGCATTTGATACTGATGTGCATTTACAGTGGCTACATGGAAAATATGTGCAGTTCCGCAGCGGGATTTCAGTTATAAGTGGTAAACCTTTTGACAAGAACCTGTTATACCGGGGAATGCGTCAGGTAGGGCATCCTACCATGTTTATTAAAAAGGCTCTGTATGAAAAATATGGCTTATATGATTTGAATAAAAAAATTGCCATGGATTATGATTTTCTGCTGCGTATCAGGGAAGAGAAGTCTCTTTTTCTGGATGAAGTCCTAATAAAATTTGCACCTGAAGGCGTCAGTGAAAAAAATGTGAATGCAGGATTGAAGGAAGTGGAAGAAAGTTTTCAAAAGTACATGGGTGCATCTATGAAACAAAAGTTCTGGTTTACCCGCATTAAAACGCTTAACGGTTTGATGAGAACGGGACTTGGAAGGTCTCTTTTTCGCCTTAAAAACAAGGGCTAATCCAATATTAGCTGAATATCGCCAAGAATACATAATTTTGCCAGATAGCATACTAAATCATTAACGCAAGAATTTAAGAAATTTTACAGAAATGAATATCCAATCCCGTATTAATAAAATACTGCCCCATCTTTTAATCATTGTCGGATTTTTTATCATCTCCGCGATTTATTTCTCTCCACTGATGAAAGGGAAAGTATTGCAACAACATGATTACCTTCAATTCCTTGGTAGCAGTAAGGAAGCATTGGATTTTAACAAGGCTACAGGTGAATCTGCATACTGGACCAATTCCATGTTTGGTGGAATGCCCACTTACCAGATCGCACTTGGGTATCCAAAGAGTGCTTTCATTGTAGGATGGATATATACATTTTTCGTAAAGACTTTTGCGCATCCGCTGAATTCCCTGTTCTTCTACATGATCGGGTTTTATGTACTTCTTTCATCGTATAAACTGAATCGATGGGTGTGCGCCATTGGTGCGCTTGCCTTCGCCTTTTCGAGTTATAACCTTGTGATCATTACTGCGGGGCACATAAATAAATCTTACGCAATAGCCTTTGCACCTTTTGTACTTGCCGCGATAAATTATATTTTCAATTGGCGAAAGTATGTATTAGGCTCCGCACTGCTGGCGCTCGCCATGGTGACGGAGATCAAGGCGAATCACATTCAGATAACATATTACCTGCTGATTCTGGTTGGGATTTATTCCATTTACCAGCTGTATGTTCATATTAAGGAAAAACGCATTCCGGATTATATAAAGGCGGTTGCAGGGCTTGCCATAGGGATTCTGCTTGGTTTTGGCGCTAATTTTTCCAGCACATACGTTACCAATGAATATGCAAGTCAAACCATTCGTGGTAAGTCTGAACTTACCCGTAAAAATGATACCCAGGATGGACTTAACAAGGACTATGCACTTGACTGGAGCTATGGCGTTGGGGAAACAGGAACACTTATGATCCCTGATATTCGCGGTGGTGCACCAAGTACTGCCATTGGAAATGCGCATGAAAATGTTGTGAAGGATATTCCTGACCAAATGACACAACAAATCGTTGCAAATTCCGACGAATACTGGGGAGTGGAACCTCCAACGGGTGTGATTTATTTTGGGGCAATTACCTGTTTTCTTTTTGTTCTGGGAATGTTTCTTTTGAAAGGCCCCGAAAGATGGTGGCTGTTTTTTGCAACCGTACTTTTTATCATGCTTTCCTGGGGAAAATATTTCCTTGGACTAACTGATTTTTTCTTTGATCATTTCCCACTCTATAATAAATTCCGTTCTGTATCCATGATCATGGCGATGGCAAGTATAACTGTACCCATACTCGCATTCATTTTACTGGATAAAGTGATCAAGTCGCCGGAACTGATCAAGCAGAACATGAAAGGTTTTTATATAGCCTTTGCACTTACCGGGGGATTATGCCTTGTTCTTGCAATTGCCCCTTCATTTGCCGGGGATTTTCTTCAACAAGGCAGTGCAGAAGCACCGGGTGATGCTAAAATGATCCAGGGCGGAGCAGTTAATAATATCACTTCTGCTCTTGCTGATGCAAGGGAATCCATTTTGCAATCAAGTGCACTTCGTTCACTGGTATTTATTCTTTTGAGCGGGCTGGTTCTCTTTTTATATTCCATTGGGAAAGTGAACAAGAATCTTGTTTTAGGTGGTTTTGCAGTTCTCATGCTTGTGGATATGCCATTCATTGATAAAAGATATCTGAATGATGAAATGTTTAAGAGCAAACAAACAACCACTGATGAGGTTTCGCCAACAGCATCAGATGAGGCTATTCTTCAGGACAAGGATCCGGATTACAGGGTACTGAATCTTACAGTAAGTCCTTTTAATGATGCAACCACTTCTTATTTTCATAAATCAATCGGTGGATATCATGGCGCGAAATTGAGGCGAATCC
>CAILMK010000325.1 GCA_903835275.1 uncultured bacterium
CCCCTTAGAAAACCAACTGCAAAGGAACTGGAATCTATAGCTCCTTTTGTGGAAATGAATGAAAAATATTCCATATTTATCAATGATGAAAGGGTGCAGATATTTCCTGCGAGCATGGAAAAGGATATTCTCAATTTCATGGCAAAAATGGAAATACGCAAAGCAGGGATCTTTGCAGGAATTTTACAACGTGATGTATTTATTCCTGAACATGATCTTGCCATGTCAGGATTGGTAAATGCAAATATTCCTACAGTGGAATTAACCCATCGTCACGCACTGGAATACCAGCAAAGGCAAACCATGCCTCCTGTTCCCGATCTGAAAAAAGGATGGTTTCTTTATACCTATAATGGTCTTCCTCTTGGCTGGGCAAAAAATATTGTCAATCGCATCAATAACCATTATCCTGCCGAGTGGAGAATACGAAAAGCGCTGGAGAAGGAGTGAGAAAAATAGTTAGTGAGGGAGTGAAGAAGCGAGGATGTGAGTTGATTTTCAAAATAAGAATCTTTTATTTTACAAGACCTGATTTAGCCTACAACAATCGGAGATTAGGCTACTTCTGTTGATTTATTTCTGCGGAGTTTTGTACCCATAAATTAATAGAATTATGAAAATTACATTATCAGGTTCACTTGGGAACATAAGCAAGCCACTGGCGATTGAATTAGTGCAAAAAGGCCATGAGGTCACTGTGATTAGCAGTAAGGCTGAAAGACAAAAAGACATTGAAGCCATTGGCGCAAAGGCTGCCATAGGTAGTATGCAGGATGCGGATTTTCTAACGGAAGCGTTCAAAGATGCAGATATTGTTTATGTAATGGAAACACTGGGCGCTGCCCGCTTTACTGACCAGAATATTGACGTAATAGAGGCTATTGCACAAATAGGCCGTAACTTCAAACAAGCCATTGAAGAGTCAGGCGTAAAACGTGTGGTGCACCTCAGTAGCATTGGTGCCCATACCGACAAAGGCAATGGCCTGCTTGCTTTTCACTACAAGGTGGAACAGATACTGAATGAATTACCTGCAGATGTAAGCATTAAATTTATGCGTCCTGTCGGCTTTTACTACAATATGCTGTCGTTTATACCAACGATAAAATCGCAGGGTGTTATTGTTTCCAACTATGGAGGTGATGAAAAAGAGCCCTGGGTTTCGCCTTTGGATATTGCTGCCGTTATTACTGAAGAAATGGAAAAACCTTTTGACAGCAGAAGTGTCCGTTACATAGCAAGTGAGGAACTTTCTCCGAATGAAGTGGCAAAAATCCTGGGCGATGCCATTGGCAAACCGGATTTAAAATGGGTGGTAATATCTGACGAACAAATGATGAACGGTATGATAGGCGCAGGACTGAATCCGGGTGTTGCAAAAGGCTTGGTGGATATGAATGAAGGCAGACGCAGCGGTGTGATAGGTGAAGATTACAATCGCCAC
Organism: uncultured bacterium; assembly: GCA_903835275.1. Classification (GTDB taxonomy): domain Bacteria; phylum Bacteroidota; class Bacteroidia; order CAILMK01; family CAILMK01; genus CAILMK01. The sequence goes on from CAILMK010000325.1 coordinate 1,445, forward strand.
AAACCAACCTTAGGAAAAACCAAGCTGAAAGATTGGGTTAATGTTTTTGCTGCGGCTTATAATAAAGTTTAAGCGTTTAGC
>CAILMK010000326.1 GCA_903835275.1 uncultured bacterium
CGTTACCTAAGAGTTCGTGAAAGGCCCTCAAGCTGGCACCTTGAAATAATCCTGAAGTTGAATCCCAGCGAATCGTTGGATCGTTATTTACACTGAAGAAAACCGAAGGTGGATAAGACCGGTTCCACTCAATCACGCAAAGTTTAGGTTTAAAATCCTGAAGCAATGCCTTGAGTATGTGGTAATCAAATGAATCGATATCAAGATTAAGGACATCAAAATTATTTGGGATTTGATCAAATCCTTTTAGGAGATTCGAAATCGTATGCGATGAAACGTAAGTTCTAACTAACTCAACTTTTGTAAAACGTTCGTACGTCAAACTCAATTGAGCAAACCTAATGGGGCTTCCTTCAATGGAAACTCCTTGCAAGCCACGATGCGCAAGTTTAAAAGTATTATTCATATCGATTCCGTCGCCCGCTCCGATATCAACAAAAGTTTGAGGTGAATAACTTTGATCCTGAAAAAATTTGTCAATAAATAAATCTTCATCAAAGAAAGTTCGAAATTTCCTACCATCCCATTTTTGAGGAAATACACCCTTAAACATCCAGCGAACAGGAAGTTCAATTAAATAAAACTTTATCCGGTAGTGACGCCTAAAATTTTGGGGAGGCCAAAAGTCAACGCCCCGGTAGTAATACCCAAAGATTCGCTTTGGATGACGGAGTGCACTCAACATTTTCTTCACTGGGATAGCCATGGGTAGATAATGGCAGTGCCATGCGCGGAAATCGCTGAATAGAGTCTTGCTTTGCCCAAAAGTTTGAAGGGTGGGCCCTGTCGGGCTCGAACCGACGACCCACGGATTAAAAGTCCGTTGCTCTACCGACTGAGCTAAAGGCCCCACTGCGCAATGCGCTGGTGAATTGTAACCCCTGACAAGGTTTTGGCTAAATGGGAGATATACCCCAGTTTTACTGTAGCTGGGGCCTTAAAGATCCCCTATTCCTGTCTCTTAGGTTTTCTATTGGTTTCATAACTCTGATCAAGATCATCGATAAAAGCAATGTAAGGACAAACATTAATGGAAGCTTAAATGATGCTGACTGGAAAAAGGCATCAGATGTATTTGCATCTGAAAATTTCAAGATCAACCAATCAACGCTCGAAATCACAAAGATATGGCAAATTTAGAATGGATATTAAAGCTCTCCAATTCTAGAATCCAAAGAATCTTGCTGTGCAAAAAGAATTACAGCGGATGCAAATAAAAATAAGAGACTAAATTGGATTTTTCTATCTATGTCTATGAAACTAGAAACTAAACCAAAGATTAAATAGATTGAAATCACACCCAAATAAGTTATTTTCGCCGAAATTTTCTTTCTTGTGACGCCCCGTCTTTTTAGGCGATATAACAAAATGCCGAGGACGAACATCGGTAATTCAAACGGGAAGAATCTATAACTCCACGGGTCAACGTTTAGGCCTTTTGCCCAGTACAACCCTTTGATTCCGAATAGAAGTAAACCAAGTAATGCCACATATCTTGTCCTTAATCTACAAATGCTTGGAGCGAGGAGATAGAAGGTGACTTCAATGCCGAGAGACCAAGCCTGCGGAATTAGCATGGCAGAGTAAATAGGGAAATCAGAATGTAGGAAGCTGCCGAAATGAAGAGCTGAGTCGCGCCACTGTAAAAACATTAACCAATCGGTTCCAAAAGGAGTTGCATTAGCTGTGTTCGCTACAGCCAATACCGGTGCTGGGTGGTGAAATAAATCCGAAAAGAATGTGGGGATGACCAAAGCTCGAATAAGCACCAATCCGCAAATGATGTAATACATTGGGTATAAACGAAGGAATCTATTCTTATAGAAATTCCATTTACTTGAGTATGTCTTGTCTAAAATCATCGCAATATAGAAACCCGATATAACAAAAAAAATCTCTACGGCATTTTCCCCACCGAAGCCGTGAATCCATTTGGGATTATTTGTGTGTGCCATAAAAA
>CAILMK010000327.1 GCA_903835275.1 uncultured bacterium
ATGGAATATTGTTCTTAACATCCTAAGGCAGCAAAATAAAAAAGGAGTATAAGTGCAAGATTTTATCCCCCGAACTCTTAAAATCGGATAATTTTTGGAAACTTTGCCTAAAGTATTTTATGCAGCAAATTAGAAACGACTGGACCAGGTCCGAAATAAAGGAAATATACTATAAACCAATTCTGAATCTGGTTTATGAAGCAGCAACTGCGCATCGCCAATATCATACAGCTTCCGAAGTGCAGGTTTGCACTTTATTGTCTATAAAGACCGGCGGTTGTCCGGAGGATTGTTCCTATTGTCCGCAGGCAGCGCGCTATCATACCGAAACAAAAGTGCACGCGCTTCTGAAAAAAGAGGAAGTAATAGAATCCGCTCTAAAGGCAAAGGAAGCAGGTTCAACCCGTTTTTGCATGGGTGCTGCCTGGAGGGAAGTCCGCGATAACAAGGATTTTGACCGTGTACTGGATATGGTGAAAGGTGTAAATTCCCTTGGGCTGGAAGTTTGCTGTACATTGGGTATGCTTACTGATGAACAGGCAAAGAAATTAAAGGAAGCAGGATTATACGCATACAATCATAATCTTGATACCTCCGAAGAATTTTACGAAGAGATCATTACCACCCGAACCTATGAGGATCGCCTGAACACATTGGAAAATGTGCGTAATGCAGGTATTTCTGTTTGTTGCGGTGGTATTATTGGCCTTGGCGAAAGTAATGACGATCGTGTGGAAATGTTGTATACTCTATCTACATTGCCGGAGCATCCGGAATCAGTTCCGGTAAATGCACTGGTTCCTGTGGAAGGAACTCCTCTACAAGATCAACCTCGTGTTTCCATCTGGGAGATGCTGCGTATGATTGCAACGGCACGCATACTGATGCCAAAGGCAATGATCCGCCTTTCTGCCGGAAGACAGGAAATGTCTACAGTGGAACAGGCTTTCTGTTTTATGGCTGGTGCCAATTCCATATTTTCAGGAGATAAATTACTTACTACTCCAAATCCTTCTTTTGGTGATGACGCCGCAATGTTTGAGCTTTTGGGCTTGCAGCCTCGCGAATCCTTTAAGGAGGAGCAGGTAAGCGTATGCTAAAAAATGATAGTAACGATGAGTTTCTTTCTTCCGTACTTGAAAAGAGAAAAGCGGAAGGGCTTTATCGTGAATTAAATCATTCATATCAGGGAATTGATTTTTTCTCGAACGATTACCTTGGATTGGCGCGCAGTAAACATCTGCTGCAAAAGACGGGGGAGGTATTGGAACAATATTCAGGTTTAATAAACGGGGCGACAGGTTCACGTTTGCTCAGTGGAAATTCCAAACTATACGAAGATACTGAAAATGCGATCGCGGAATTTCATAATGCTGAAAGCGCTTTGATATTCAATTCCGGCTATGATGCTAACCTTGGTTTTTTTTCCTGCGTTCCGGCAAAGGGGGATATTATTTTTTATGATGAATTGGTTCACGCATCTATTCGCGATGGAATACGATTGAGCCATGCGGAATCATTTTCTTTTTTACATAATAATGTATATGCGCTAAAACATAAAATTTCCACAGTTCTTTCTACCCGCAAAGATGTAAAGCGTATTTTTATTTCAATGGAAACCATTTATTCCATGGATGGAGATATTGCACCAATACAGGAATTTGTTGATTTGTGTAAATTGAATAATTATTATCTGGTGGGCGATGAAGCTCATGCCTCAGGTGTTTATGGTGAAAAAGGAGAAGGGATGATCTCCGCCTTAGGACTGGAAGAATATTTCTTTGCGAGACTCTATACGTTCGGAAAAGCATTGGGAGTGCATGGCGCTGCAATTTGCGGGACAAAAGTGCTCAGGGAATACATGATAAATTTCTGCCGGCCATTTATTTATTCCACGGCTTTGCCACCTCATTCGATCGCCGCTATAAAAGCATCGTATGAAATGCTTCCGGGATTAAATCAGGAAAGAGAAAACCTGAAAAAAATATCAGATCTTTTCGGGGAACTAATGAATGAAGGTAAATACGTTTTCAGTCCTATAAAAACGATTATTATTCCAGGAAATAATGAAGTAAGGAGGGTAGCGGAAATACTTCGTCAAAAAGGATTCGATGTACGTCCTATCCTCAGTCCTACGGTAGCTAAGGGAAGTGAGCGCCTGAGGATTTGCGTTCATGCGTTTAATACGGAAGATGAAGTCAGGGATTTGTGTTCAGAAATTAAAAACATTCACAGGAATTAAAAGATGAAAAAATATTTTATAAGTGGAATAAGTACTGATGTGGGCAAAACAGTTGTCTCCGCTATCCTTGCAGAATACCTGAAAGCGGATTACTGGAAACCTGTACAAGCGGGAGAGTTGGATGCCACTGACACTATGAAAGTGAAATCGCTGGTGTCAAATGATGAAAGTCAATTTCATCCTGAAAGATTTTTATTGAAGAGTGCAATGTCCCCTCATGCGGCAGCAGCAAAAGATGGAATTAGCATTGATATAGATGATTTGAAATTGCCTTCATTCACTAATGAAAATCTTTTGATAGAAGGTGCCGGCGGATTAATGGTTCCTTTAAATGAATGGCTTTTGGTGATGGATCTTATAAGCCATTACGATGCAGAAGTTATTCTTGTTTCAAAAAATTACCTGGGAAGTATTAATCATACACTACTCTCTATTGAGGTTCTTGAAAAAAGGAAAATACCAATAAAGGGAATAATTTTTAATGGCGATCCTAATTCAGACACCGAAAAAATAATTCAAACATTTTCAAGCGTGCCTGTATTGTTTCGCGTTCCGCAATTTGATAAAATTGACAAAGAAACTATAAATGATTTTGCTTTAAGCCTGCCGGAAAATTTACTATGAACTTTTTAGAAAGAGATATACAAAGCATCTGGCACCCCTTTACACAAGCGGAAACAGAACCTGCGCCTACGGCAATAGTCCGAGGCGAAGGAGCTCTGCTCTTTGATGAAAATGGAAACTCATATATAGATGCAATCTCTTCCTGGTGGGTGAATCTGCACGGGCATTCGCATCCATACATTGCTGAAAGAGTAAGTAAACAATTGCAGACGCTGGAGCATGTGATCTTCGCAGGATTTACGCATCCGCCTGCAGTGGAACTTGCTGAAAGATTATTAAAAGTACTTCCTGAAAATCAAAAGCGAATCTTTTATTCTGATAATGGTTCCACAGCTGTGGAAGTAGCTCTGAAAATGGCATTGCAATACTGGTATAATATCGGAGAAGAACGCAAGTGCATTGTCGCATTCAATAATAGTTATCACGGTGATACGTTCGGAGCCATGTCGGTAGGAGCGAGGGGAGGATTTAACAGGCCTTTTGAATCACTTTTTTTCGATGTAAAATTTATCGATATTCCCGAAAAGGGAAAAGAAGAAAATAGTACTGCACAATTGCAATCATTAATTAGTGAAAATAAAATTGCATCTTTTATTTATGAACCCCTTATTCAAGGTAGTGGTGGAATGAACATGTATTCCGCAAGTGGGCTGAATACTTTATTGGAAATTTGCAAAAGGAATAATATCATAACTATTGCCGATGAAGTAATGACAGGATTTTATCGCACCGGAAAATTATTTGCTTCAGAATATATGACTACCCCTCCTGATATCACGTGCTTATCCAAGGGACTGACAGGAGGCACGATGGCGATGGGCGTTACCTCCTGCACATCTGGAATATATAATGCATTTCTTTCCAGTGATAAAAGCAAAACATTTTATCACGGACATTCTTATACTGCAAATCCGCTGGCGTGTACAGCGGCCTTAGCAAGTTTGGATTTAACGGAGAAAAAAGAATGTGCTGATAATGTAAAAAGAATTTCGGACGCACATATAAAATTTGCGAAAGAACTAGAAAATAATAGTAAGGTTACAAACGTGCGTCATATAGGCACTATCGTTGCCTTTGATATTATTACGGATGGACAATCGGGATATTTTAATAATATATCATCGTACCTGAAGGTGGAATTTCTGAAACGAAATGTAATTCTTCGTCCATTGGGGAATACGGTTTATATATTGCCTCCTTATTGTATTAGTAACGAACAATTACAAAAAGTATATAATGCCATCATTGATGTTTTGAATTTGTTGAAATAATTTTATTAATGAATAGAATAGTTATAACAGGCAAAGGCAGTATCTCCCCTCTCGGATTTTCAGAGGAAGGAATACTCGAAAGCTATTCTACAAATAAGTCATTTATTCATCCCCGTGAATTCAGCATGGGGATATTTCCTGCTGCCTCATTGAATGAAGATGCTGAAGCAGAAATAGTAAAAATAAAAAGCTCCAATCACTTATACAAACATCTGGATCGTTCTGTATTGCTTGCAATTTATGCAACAAGACAGGCAATTGAAGATTCCAAATGGAATGATGAGGATTCCATTGGAGTAAATATTGGTTCCTCCCGCGGGGCAACGGAA
>CAILMK010000328.1 GCA_903835275.1 uncultured bacterium
ATAATTTCCCATTTGCATATCCACTTCTTCCCAGACACGGACCGTTAAATTCTTTTCTTTAGGCATAAACTGTAGAAACCAATTGACCAATAAGGCTTTGTCTTTTAGAAAGAAAAACACCATCATAGGGACAAGAAATAAATACACTAATGCACTCACAATGCCAACCACAGAAGCGGCAGAGAGTGATAATACATTTTGACCATAGGTTAATAGTTCTTGTTGGATGGCCAGCATTATTTGTTGAATTTTGTATTCCGAAATTAATTTAGGATACATCTCGGGTAGGCGCAGAATGCCTCTTTGCGCACTATTTAATATTACAGGGATGTGTTGAATAAATTCTATAGCTTGTTGAGAAACTAACGGCATTAAATAGAATAATAAAAAACCTAAACAGGTTAAAAATGCGGCAAAGACAAGATAAACAGCGGGTAAACGGGGCATGCCTAGGCGTTCAGATTTAGCAACTAAGCCTTCAAGTAGATACGCAATTATAATAGACGCAAAAGCCGGCATTAAAATGTTAGATAACGAGTAAATTAGTATAAAGCTGATTATTAGGAACATCGCTAATGAAACAGCTTGGGAGTTAGGTACAAAACGTTTAAAAGAGTTAGAAAATAAACGTAAATTTACACTAGCGTTAGTAGTCATAGATGGTGAAGGAAGTCTTTGTTATCTTTGTTAGGTGCATTTTACAACCAATAAGGAAATTATCCTTATTCTGTTTCTTAATTTAGGTATGTTAATGGAATAAAAAGTTTTTTATGTCGTGTACAAATGATAATAATTGCATAGTTTAAGATGATAATATATGAGCAAATCGAATCGCATTAATCCTTTGGAGGAAAAATTATGATCCCCGTTATTTTATCGGGTGGCTCTGGAACACGATTATGGCCACTTTCTCGTAGACATTATCCAAAACAGTTTTTACCTCTCGTATCAAATCACACCATGATCCAAGAAACCTTATTAAGGTTGACTGGTATAGCAGGGTTAAAAGCACCCATTGCAGTTTGTAATGAAGATCATCGTTTTATGATGGCAGAGCAATTAAGAGAAATAGATATTAGTCCTAATGCCATTATTTTGGAGCCTTTAGGCAGAAATACTGCGCCTGCGGTAGCACTAGCGGCTTTAACTGCGATATCAGAAGATGATGTGCTATTGATATTGCCGGCTGATCATGTGATAGAAGATGTAGTGGCTTTTCAGTACGCAGTAAACCAAGCTAAGACGTTAGCGGAACAGGGTTATTTAGTAACATTCGGTATTGTGCCAACTGAGCCAGAAACGGGTTATGGTTATATTAAGCGCTCTACTGAAAATGTGGGTCCTGCCTATACAGTCGCCTCATTTGTGGAAAAGCCTAATTTAGAAACGGCTCAGAGATATCTTAAATCAGGTGATTATTATTGGAATAGTGGTATGTTTGCTTTTAAAGCGAGTAGCTTTTTAAGTGAATTGCAAAAATTTAACCCAGTGATGTTAGAGAAGTGTCAGCAAGCATTGAAGCGTGCTCAAATTGATATGGATTTTGTGCGTTTAGATAAAGAAATATTTGCAACCTGTCCTTCTGACTCTATTGATTATGCGGTCATGGAGAAAACAGAAAAAGCAGTGGTTATTCCTATGGATGCGGCATGGAATGATGTAGGTTCTTGGTCAGCTTTATGGGAAGTTACTGAGAAAGATGCTTCTGGCAATGCCATTATTGGTGATGTGTTTACTGTTGATACCCAAAATTCATTTATTCATGCACACAGTAAATTGGTTACTGTTGTAGGGCTTAGTGATGTGGTTGTGGTTGAAACCGATGATGCTGTTATTATCGCTGCAAAGGATAGAGTGCAAGATTTTAAAGATATCGTTGATCAACTAAAATCGCAAGGTCGAGTTGAAGCTGATATCCATCGTAAGGCTTATCGTCCTTGGGGGCATTACGATTTAGTGGATACTGGAGAGCGTCACCAAACTAAGCGCATTGTGGTTAAACCCGGTGCGAAGCTTTCTTTACAAAAACATCATCATCGTGCTGAGCATTGGGTGGTGGTTAAAGGTACCGCATTAATTACCAAAGGTGATGAACAGATTTTAATTACTGAAAATGAATCGACTTACATCCCTTTAGGTATTGTGCACTGTTTAGAAAATCCAGGTGTTATTCCTTTAGAAATTGTAGAGGTACAATCTGGTAGTTATTTGGGCGAGGATGATATTATTCGCTTCAATGATGTATACGGACGCGTTTGAATCTAATTAAAATAATTATTTACACAAGGAAATAAAATGAGTCAAAAAGTTACTAAAGCGGTTTTTCCAGTAGCAGGTTTAGGCACTCGGTTTTTGCCAGCTACTAAAGCCATTGCAAAGGAAATGTTGCCCGTAGTTGATAAACCTTTAATTCAATATGCGGTCGAAGAAGCAGTGGCTGCTGGTATTGATACGATGATTTTTATTACTTCACGTAGTAAAAACGAGATTATCGATCATTTTGATAAAGCACATGAGCTTGAAAGTGAATTAGAAGCGAAAAATAAAACGGAATTATTAGCGATTCTTAAGGGAATCGTACCTCCTAATGTGTCTTTTGTGTTTATTAGACAAGCAGAAGCGCTGGGTTTAGGTCATGCTGTTAATTGCGCTAGGCCAGTTATTGGTGATGAGCCGTTTGCTGTGATACTTCCAGATGATATGGTTGAGGACGGTACACGTGGTTGCATGTCGCAAATGGTTGAGTTATTTGCTGAGAAACAAACGTCTATTTTAGGTGTGGAACGCGTTAACCCTGCTGATACAGGTAGTTATGGTATTGTAAAAACGCCTGATACGTCAGAGAAATATGCAAAGATTGATGTGATTGTAGAGAAACCAAAGCCAGAAGTGGCGCCATCAAACTTAGCGGTAGTAGGTCGTTACATTTTAACGCCCGCTATTTTTGAGAAAATTAAAAACACCGGTCGTGGTGCAGGTGGGGAAATACAGTTAACGGATGCAATCGCTGATTTAATGAAAGATGAAGATGTTTTAGCCTATGAATTTGAAGGTAAACGTTATGATTGAGGGGCTAAATTAGGCTTTTTAGTGGCTAACGTAGAATTAGCCTTATTAAATACGGAACTAAAAGATAATTTTAAAGCCTATCTAAAAGATTTGGTCAGTAAATTCTAGTTCAGTTTTAGTTCTAAATGATCAGGGTTAAGTAGAGTTTTCGCCCTGATCATTTATTTCATTCCGTGTCACTTCTTGGATAACGGGTACTTTTGTACGTTTTTGTAACCAGATAACCCCCGCAATATCCGCAATGCCTGCCCATAGTCTATCTAAAGTGCCATATTTAGATTGTCCCATCGTTCTTGATCGATGATTAACTGGCTCAGAAATTACTTGTCCCCCCGCCCTTAAAATTAAGGCCGGTAAAAAACGATGCATGTGATTAAAGTAAGGTAATTCAAGAAAATTTTCTCTAGAAAATACTTTTAAACCGCAACCTGTATCAGGTGTGTTATCACCTAATAACTTAGCACGAATACCATTAGCAAATTTAGATGAGAAGATACGCCAGCCCGTGTCATGACGTTTATTACGCCAACCAGCGACCATGACTAATCTGGGGTTATGTTCACGTTCTTTAAGTAATAGATCATACAAGCGTGGTATGTCAGCGGGGTCATTTTGTCCATCCCCGTCTAAGGTGGCAATCCAAGGGTAAATAGCTTGTTTTATGCCAGTATGAATGGCCGTGCTTTGTCCACAACTCTGAGCATGGTTGAACACTCTTAAC
>CAILMK010000329.1 GCA_903835275.1 uncultured bacterium
ACTTATTTCGGCATCTAATGAATTGCCGAATAAAGGAGAAGGACTGGAAGCCCTTTGGGATAGGTTCCTTGTTCGTTTATTCGTAAAAGGAGTTGAAAAAACACAGAACTTCAATGATATGATCTCAAAATCTTTGAATGCAGGTACTGATACGATTGGTCCTGCATTAAAGATAACAGATGAAGAATATCATAAGTGGAACAAAGAAATTAATCTGATTGACATACCAGAAAATGTTTTCAATGTAATTCATGTCATCCGTAACTATATTGAAATTCACAATAAAAACGATAAAAACAAGGATAGCCAAATATATGTTTCCGATCGCAGATGGCGCAAAATAGTACAATTGATGCGTACTTCAGCGTTCTTAAACGATCGTAAGGCCGTTGATTTGATGGACTGCTTTTTGATTAAAGAATGCCTATGGAATGAAACGGACCAAACGGAAACCGTTTCGCAATTTGTAAAGGATGCAATTCAAAAACATGGCTACTTACTTCCTTTGAACATATCTGACATTCGCGATGAATTAAAAGATTTTGATACTGAGGTAAAAAAATGGACGACTAAGATTGACGAAGTCAAAAAAGAAGAACTTGAAACTATTGATAATAGTTATTACGAGATTATTGGATTTAATTATAAAGCCCGTATTTCGATTGAAGACTATAAAACGCTTAGCACAGACTACACAAAGAACATTTATCTCTATCTGGATAAACAGCAATATTCGAGCGGTTACAGTACAGCCGGTACCTATAGAGTTAATAAGGGTGAACCATTTCATATTGTCATAAATGATAAGGAATGTAAACTACAAACTCTAGAGAACGTAAGTAAAAAAAAACATACCGAAAAACCACACCCATCTGTTACAAGGGATTGGGATAAACAGGTCAAAGTAATATTAACTCACACAAATAATCTAAAATCTCAAGTCGAACACTATCGCAACAATGATTTGAAGTATTTGAGAGTAAACCTTTTTGTTAATCCCACCTTAGCTGATATTGTTGAAACAAACCTAAACGATATGGAGAATGAAATAGCTAAGTTAGAGGTAGAAACAAATCGGATTCAACACTATTACGAAAACATAAAAGATGAAACGAAACAAAAAACTGTCAAAACATTTCTTTCGTGATCAACCCATTCAGTAAGTTTGAAAACTTCGGCGTAATAACCGATCCTGCTAAACGAAAAAATTTGGCACAGTCAATTTATGAACAAATTACAAGACAGCCAGTAAAGGCAAATACTCTCGATAATTCCAATACTGATAATTTCGCTACTGCAATCGATTCGATCCTTGCAAACGAAACGATGAAAAACCTTTGCAAAAATGATAAAGACCTTGCCGAGAAAATCACACAAGAAATTCTTGATTTCATTAATAAAACCAAGAAACAAATAAATAAAACAGAATGCCCATTTGAAAAAGAAAGTGAGTTATTGAATGGCTTCAATATTATAACTAAAGCAAATTTTAATCGTGATTGGAGCGTCGTAAGTTCTTTCATAAAGAATACTTATGACGACCAGGAATTAAGCGGTGATTTTTATGAAAAAGAAT
>CAILMK010000330.1 GCA_903835275.1 uncultured bacterium
CCTAATTGCGGACCAACTACAAGGTTGAAATTTACAGGATCACTAACCCCACTATTCAGTTTGAACAAAAGCGGAATGTTGAGGTAGTTAACATTAATAATCCGGTCATTGTTGTTTTCACTGTAGTGATAGGCTACGGGAGAATAAAGTCCTTCCAAAAGGATTCCCATATTCTCGGTAAAATTATAGCCGAGAAAAATCCCATAACTATAGTTAATAGTCACCGATGATTTCACTGTCCAGTTAGGCAGTGTTTCAACGCCAACGGAGGTTATATTTGGCACAAACCTGACTCCGATTTCAAAGTGATTAAGATCTGTTGTGCCGCCGCCTGACGTTGCCGGGCTTGGAGATGATTCATTTGCAATAGGCTGCGTTGAATTGCTTGCGTAGCCTGTAGTTTGGGAAAATCCTGTCAAGGATATTAAAGCGCTTATAATAAGTGCACTTACTGATTTCATGTTTTTAGCTTTTAGTGTAACTACAATACAAAGCCACAACACGAACAGTTTTCTAAAAAATTGTAAGATTTTTTTTATTTCTTATACAATTATGTTAAAATGCAAAACTGAACTTTGTGAATATTGAATACGTCCGCATTTGTGAGTTATCCAGAATGTAATATTCATTGGCAGATAGTTTTTGACTCCTGCTTCCTTCATTTGTCAGACCAAAGGAACCACGGTAACCAAATCCAAGTCTGTATGTACGTTTGGAATTCAGGGGAAAGTCCACACCAACTCCATATGCGGCTGCGAGGTTTAATCTATTGGGCAAGAGTATACCTGTTGGTACTACAGATTCGCCAATGATATTTGGACCTGAACTTGTCATGGATTTTCCTATATTAATACCCAATTGCGGACCTACTTCAAAGCTGATATTTATCGGGTCATTGATTCCGGTATTCAGAGTTAAAAGCAAAGGTATATTCAAATAATCAAGCCTGATATCTCGTTCAAGTATCCGATCTTGGTAATTTTGGCTAATTGTTGAATATAACAGCTCAGCACGTATGCCTGTGGTATTTGAAAAGGCATAACCCAAAAATAATCCGCCACTATAACTTATGGTTGTGGTAGCAGGTTGTATCACTCCATCCGGCATTGGGTTTACAGGAATTTTCCCAATGGTAGGCATAAACTGGATACCATATTGGAAAAGGTATAAAACCGGATCGGTTGAATTTCCATCACTATTTTGGGATTGTGTGGATGGTTTTTGCACTTGATTTGAAGAATTGTTTTGAGAAAAAGCTGTAAACTGAATAAATACAGCAAAGACGAAGGGGAAGAGCGTTTTCATGTTTTTAACTGTTTAGTTATGACAGAAAAACAGAGTTCGTTCCATTTGGGTTTTTTAAATTATCTAAAAGTTTTGCATTTTTCCGTAATGCTGATAAATATCAGGATTTAAACGTTTTTAGGGTATCCGCCAGTTTCCGGTCATTACTTAGTCTTGGAACCTTATTTTGTCCACCGAGTTTGCCGATGCTTTTCATGTAACTGATAAAGCCATCTTTTTGCATGACTGTTATTTTTAATGGTTGCAGAATACTTCCTGAAATAAGATCATAGTAGTAAGCATTTTTTTCCTGCATTAAATGATCCAGTTTCATTCTAAAGCTTTCCATATTGGCAGGTTGGCGGGAAAATTCAATGAACCATTCGTGGTATGGCAATCCTTCAGCAGGTGTCACTTGTGGAGCTACAGTAAATTCCACAATTTCCGCGTTGAATATTTTTGCTGCCTCAAACATGGCTGATTCCACTTCCTCGCCGATGACATGTTCTCCAAAGGCGGAAATAAAATGTTTTATTCTGCCGCTAACAATAATGCGATATGGATTCGTGGAAACAAATTTTACTGTATCGCCGATATTGTATCCCCACAAGCCAGCATTTGTATTCAGGATGACGGCATAATTCACACCTGTTTTTACTTCACCAATACTTAGTCGCGCAGGATTTGCATTATAAATTTCACTGGCAGGAATAAATTCAAAAAATATTCCCGAATTTAGATTCAATAATAATCCTTCCTCGCGCTGCGAGTCCTGATAAGCAAGAAAACCTTCCGAGGCAGGATAGGTTTCTATTACATCCACCTTCCTTCCTATTGATTGAAACAATTTATTTTTATACGGTTCAAAATTTACGCCACCCTGCACAAGCAAATTGAAATTCGGGAATAATTCACCAACGGATTTTCCTGATTTTTCAGTGAGCCTGTCGAAATACATTTGCACCCAGGGGGGGATTCCGCTGATGAGCCGCATATCCTGATGAATTGTTTCTTCAACGATCTTCTCCAGTTTTTCTTCCCAGTCTTCAATGCAATTGGTAAGATAGGATGGGAGTTGGTTTTTCTTCAGGTAGGCCGGTACATGGTGATTCACGATTCCTGATAACCTGCCTGTATGTATTCCGGCCTTTTTGTCCAGTACGGGGCTTCCGGAAAGAAAAATCAGTTTACCATTTACGAAAGATGCATCACCTTTTTCCTGCACGTATGCAAGGAGTGCATTGCGTGCTGTATTGATATGATTAGGGATGGATTCCTTTGTGATGGGAATGTATTTAGTTCCTGAGGTGGTTCCTGATGTCTTTGCAAAATAAACAGGTTTGCCTTTCCACAAAACATTTTCTTCACCGGCAAAAATCTGATCTATATACCCTCGGAATCCCTCATAGTCGCGAATGGGAACAGCTTTTTTGAAATCTTCATAAGAATGAACGTCGTTGAAATGATGATCTTTCCCGAATTGTGTATTTCTTCCAACATGTAACAAGGATTTGAAAACAGCTTGTTGCGCAGCAACTCCGTTCGCCTTCCACTTTTTAGTGTCGCGATCAACTATGTATGCTAATATTTTTGCTGCAAGTGCTTTCATGTTTTGCCTTTATACACTAATCCGTTTTTGAACTTTCTTCGTAACCCCCGACTTTAGTCG
>CAILMK010000331.1 GCA_903835275.1 uncultured bacterium
CAGCACACTGTGTTGAGCAACTGAGTAAGGTTTAACAGTTTGTCCAACGAAGCGGTTCAATTGGCTGAGACCATGTGCTATGTCTTCAATGCAAATGTCCTCTGGTTCTGGTTTCAGGTACCTGAACAGTTTACCAGAAAACGTGTGCATAAAAGGCAAATCTTTTTTGTCCACAGGATGTCGCAGGTACTGTACTAAGCGCATTCCATGTGCGAGAATCAGGAACTCCTCGTAGGTGGAGAGTTTATAGTCGTAATTAAGAATACGTTCTATAACGATAAAGCGAAAATCGCCGACTATATGGTGTTTTTTCAAACTGTCATAACGGCTGATAACGTCCACTTCCCTCTTGGCGGAAAGATCTTCCACCACCTTACGGAAATAAAGATTCACTCGTGGTGCAACGCGGAATCCAAGGCGGAATTCAATTTTAAATACCTTCTCTGGCACGAGTACCTTAACTTTATATTCAGTAGTATGCGGTTCATCCAGTACATCCACGTGCACAAACCAGTAAATATCCGCGCGCTTCGGCGATTTATTAAATATCGAATAAATGATCTTCGTTTCTATTTCATTCGGAAAATCCGCGCTTGTGAGGTACACCAGATTGGTGGAATATTTAGGTACGCTCTGGTCTTCGCTGAGTTCCTTGAGCATGGGCAGGTATTGGTCCAGTTTGACAAATTCCGTAAACCTGTTCTTGATCTTGCGCGCCTTGAACCAGATCAGCATGATTGACACCAGAAAACTACTGATTGCAACAGTCACCCAACCGCCGTGTTCCAACTTTTCAAGATTAGCAATCAGGAAAACCACCTCAATGGTCATGTAGATGAGCAAGGTCATCACAATCAGGAAGAAATTGACCCGTTTGAATCGTAAATAAAAACTCAACAAAACCGTGGTGGAAAGCATGGTCAGCGTAATTGCCAAACCATAAGCGCCTTCCATGTGGCTGGACTCCTTGAAAAGTAAAACGATACCGATACATCCGGCGCAAAGCAGCCAGTTGATACTTGGAATATACACCTGCCCTCTTTTGATGGAAGGATACAACATTTTCACCTTAGGCCAAAGATTCAGTCGTATGGCTTCACTGATGAGGGTATACGAACCCGTGATCAATGCCTGGCTTGCAATAATAGTGGCTAATGTTGCTATGATAATACCTGCCAATCTGAACCATTCCGGCATCATTAGGTAGAAAGGGCTTGGGTTGTCTACATTGATCTTGGAGAGTATTTGCCCGTTATGCGATAAAAGCCAGGCACCCTGACCAAAATAATTGATCAATAGGGCAGTCTTTACAAATATCCAGCTGACTTGTATATTTGGCCTGCCGCAATGTCCGAGATCGGAATACAAAGCCTCCGCACCCGTGGTACAAAGGAATACAGAACCCAACAGCCAGAAGGCACCGGGATAATTGGCAAGGAAATTAAATACGTAATAGGGACTGATTGCCTTGAGTACTCCCGGCTCATGGAAGATCCACGGCAAACCAAGAACGGCAATCATCCCAAACCATAATATCATTACCGGACCGAAGGAATTTCCCACCACCTGCGTACCAAAACGCTGAAATACGAAAAGCGCTACAATAATAGCTATCACTATGGGAACCACATAGATATGCGGGTCTATCAGCTTCAATCCTTCAATAGCGGAAGTCACCGAAATAGGCGGCGTAATAATACCATCCGCCAAAAGGGAACTACCTCCTATAATTGCCGGTATAACAAGATATTTGGCATGGCGCCTGACTAAAGCGTATAGGGAAAAAATACCTCCCTCACCTTTGTTATCCGCCCTCAGGGTCAGGATTACATATTTTAAAGTAGTCTGAAAGGTCAGGGTCCAGAAAATACAGGAGATGGCTCCAAGTACCAGATCAGGATTGATGGCCTTGGGTTGGTTGTTTACAATCGCGCTTAACACATACAGCGGTGATGTACCGATGTCGCCGAAAACTATGCCCAAAGTCACCAGTACCCCGGCGGCAGATAGCTTTGTATAATGGTTA
>CAILMK010000332.1 GCA_903835275.1 uncultured bacterium
AGAATTCCCATATCTCTACATTTGCGTTAATGTCATAATCTGTTCTTCCCAGATAACCCACTAGTAAAGGAGCTCCGGGCCAGGTATGGCCCCCACCTACTATTTCATATTTCCTGACTTCACTGGAATCCTTGCACTGCTTATATATGTATTCCTCAATTCCACACGTATCCGTTTTGCAATTATCTAATGTATGATATTCAAATGAATCCTTGCAATTATCCCTGTTCAGCCAGAATTGTATCACGCTATCTACTGCACCATGCCCGGTGGCACTACCCCAGTAAGGGACTTCCGGATCGTAGGTTCCGTGCAATTCAATAATAGGAACAGCGCATGAGTTCTGGCAGGTTTTCACCATGCTATCGGTCATGGAACCGCAAACTGAGGCTATTGCCGCTATCCTGTTGCTCAACTGACAGGCAAGACGGTAACACATATATGCACCATCGCTCCAACCACAGGCATAAACTCTTCTTGAATCTATTTTATATTTTGCAGAAATGGTGTCAAGCATTTTAGAAACGAATCCCACATCATCAATTCCATGACTATAGGAACCGTAAAAGCCTACATTCCATGAATGGCCAATTGCATCAGGATAAACGACTATAAAATCTGCCAGATCAGAAATATCATCCATCCCTGTATAGTTTTCCTGTCCGCTGGCACTATCCGTCATTCCATGAAAACTAAAAACAAGGGAATAGGTTTTACTGGCATCGTAATATTTAGGGAGGTGCACAATATAGGTACGCTCCAGTGTATCCATTTTGAATTTATACAACTGTGACTGGCAGTATCCGGAAAAACAGCCCAGGCAAAGAAGAGTTACCAGAATTATATATTTCGCTTTCATCCTATTGTTAACAAATGCCCCTTTAGGTTATACCCAGCTTAACAAAGTTACATATATCAGTTTCATATTCATGAAAATGCATGAAAAAAAATGAATCAATAAATTTCTTTACATTTGACAAATAAACATTCATATAAACAAACAAAATTATGAGACACAATTATTTGGCTATTATTGTAGTGGTGATCATTTCCATGGTCCTGGGATTCCTTTGGTATGGATTCATCTTCGGGGAAGCATGGTCCCAGGGTGTATTTCACAAGTCCATGGCAGATATGCAGGCTTCCATGAAAGGCAAGATGGATCCAACGCCTTATATTATTAACATCATCGGAATAGCGTGCATTGCACTTTTCACCTCCTGGCTCATCCAGAAAATGGATACACGCGGATTTATGGATGGGATGCTTCTTGGTTTGTACATTGCAATAGGAACTTCCGTTCCGGTGATTGCTATACATTATATGTTCCTGCAAATGGACTACGCTGTAATGGGAATTGACGTTGGCATGACTACCCTTTCAATGGTACTGACAGGGGGTATCCTTGCCGCCTGGAGAAAATAAGCGCCTGGGAAATATGATTAAAGTAAAAGGCGGGCATTTTGTCCGCCTTTGATTTTCAGCGATTACCAAAAATCTCGAACTTTATTTTCAAAAAATGTCTTCTTTTACCAAGTCAATGCGTCATAGACACAGAAAATTGATACATGCTTAACAATATTCGTCCGATATTCGTGACTAAAATTGAAACAGTATCAGTTAAGAAAAATTTTATAAACTTTAAATAATTACAGTTATGGAGAAAAATGCAAATGCACTGAATTGGTTTGAAATCCCTGCTGCTGACATTAACAGAGCAAAAACATTCTATGAAGCAATCTTTAACACAAAGATGGAAGATGTTGCTGAGAACATGGGAATGAAAATGGCTTCTTTCCCGGTTGACATGACAACAAAGGTTTCCGGTAGCCTTACTGAAAGCCCTATGCACAAACCATCACAAGATGGAGCTGTTGTGTACCTGAATGCTAATCCAAGCATCCAAACGATACTGGACCGCATTGACACTGCCGGTGGC
>CAILMK010000333.1 GCA_903835275.1 uncultured bacterium
TAACAAATAATATTTTTTATAGCCACATATACCACGGAACTATTGCTATACGTCCTCAAAACCTTACAAAAACTTTAACGATTACTGACAATACTATTGATTTGGGAAGTTATGGTGAAGGTATTTATCTTGTTTCTTGCAACGGAGATAGCTCTAAACCAATGTTAATAGCTAATAATTTTATAATTACAAATTGGTATGCAGTAGATATCTCAGTCATTTCAAATATCAATTTTATTCATAATACCCTTTCTGGAACAGGTGGTGGATTTTATGATGGCGGTGGAAAAAATTATTTGATCTATGATAATCTAATAAATTGTGCTGGTTCTGTTTACTTTAACAATAAGGCTACTACTGTAGATTTGGACTTTAATTGTTATTATACTACCAATTCGGTATTTGCGCAATGGAATGGCACTACTGCAAAAAGTTTAGCTGATTTCCAAAGTTACACTGGACAAGATAAACATTCCATTTCCCAAAACATTACCTTCACTTCAAGTACAGACCTCCATGTCACTGATACATCACTCAATCATGGCAAATACTTTTCTTCTGTTCCCACAGACATAGACGGGGATTTGCGAAATCATTTTACGCCAACCATTGGTGCAGATGAAATACCTCATTTACCTAAAACATGCTCTTCAAGGTTTTCAAATCCTTCACAATCCTGCAGGGGAGATTCCACTCAATTTTTGGATAGCTCAACTTACACGGGTACTGATACCATAACTACATGGGCCTGGAACTTCGGCGATGGAAATACTTCCTCTATTCAAAATCCAAAACATCAATATTTGAAGGGTGGATATTTTACAGTAAAATTAATTGTAAGTGCATTAAGTGGCAGCCAGGATACAGCGACTCATTCCATCTTTATTGATTCCACCTGCGTATGGCCGGGTGATGCCAATGCAAACAGGGTGGCAAATATTGCGGATGTGCTTTCTATTGGTGTGGCTTATGGTGATACAGGTTCCAGGCGTCCATCGGCAAGCACAAGCTGGTATGCGCAGCCATGCCCGAATTGGACAAATACTTTTACAAGCGGTGTTAATCATAAAAATGCAGACTGCAATGGCGATGGAGTAGTGGATAGCTATGATGTAAGAGTGGTATCGTTGAATTACGGGTTTACCCATTTGAAAAAATCGGGAATGCTAAAAGGCGGCCCAACGGATCCTGTTTTGACATTTGATATTCCAAAAGACAGCTTTTTAGTGGGTGATACCATGCACGTGGGAATCAGTCTCGGCACATTGTCTATTCCTGCAAAAAATATCTATGGTATAGCCTTTAAAATGGTCTTGGATTCGCACCTCGTTGATACCAGTACAATGACTTTGGATCTTAGTAATTCGTGGTTGGGCACCAATACCAATACAATCCACCTTGTGAAGGAATTTTTCAACAGTGGCTATGCAGATGTAGCTATTTGCCGCATTGACCATAAAAACATTTCCGGTAGCGGAAACATTGGTACACTGAACCTGGTGGTGAAGGATGATATAGCAGGTAAAAAACTGTTTACAAAAGTTTTGAAAATGGATTTTATCGATGCATTGATCATAGATAATGGTGAAAATGAAATTCCATTAAATGTTGCGAGTGATTCAACTGTAATCGCACAATATCTGGGAATTAATGAAAATTCATTCGATGCCAACTCAATTGCGATTTATCCAAACCCTACGAAGGAACTGTTTACCGTTGATGTTAAAGGAATAAAAATATCAAAACTGCAACTGCTCAATACCATCGGACAAACCGTATGGGAAGAAACTAATGTATCAGGAAAGCTACTTGTAGATACAAGGCAATTCCCTGCAGGTATCTACATTTTGCAAGGCATTTCACAACATGGAACATTTAGCAAGAAGATTATTATTGAAAAATAAAAAGCCAAATATAAATACCACAATTTCAAAACCATCTGCCTTGAGTAGAACGCCCCTTAATCGGGGCGTTTTTTTTGTTTTATAAAGTTGGAAAGTTGCATTAAAAATCGAAGATTTTTTCATTTCCCCTCCTGTTTTTAGGAGGGGTGCCCGAAGGGTGGGGTGGTTTTGCGTAAAAAGCAACATACAAGGTTTATCTGTAGCACTGGCAAGGTCCCTACTGGATGACAGCTATTTTTTTGTCCCTTGTCCCCTGTCCTTTGTCCCTTTCTCAGGAAAACAATTCACTCAACAATTTCTCAACGGTATCTACAAATACCAATTGTATACCGTCGAATTTTCTTGAAATACTTTTCTTGTTATAGGAAGAAAGATAAAAAGTTTTGAACCCAAGTTTTTCCGCTTCTGAAATGCGTGTTTCAATTTGATTTACCGGACGTATCTCGCCACTCAATCCAATTTCACCGGCGAAGCAACAATCCATTGGCAAGGAAATATCGTGATACGATGATGCAAGGGATGTAACCACTGCAAGATCTATAGCAGGTTCCTCTACTTTCAGTCCACCTGCAATATTAAGGAATACATCATAAATATTGATGCGCATTCCACAGCGTTTTTCAAGCACGGCAAGCAGCATGCTTAAACGCTTTGCATCAAAGCCCGTTGTGGTGCGTTGTGGCGTACTATACGGCGATGGGCTTACGAGTGCCTGTATTTCTATCAGCATGGGGCGTATGCCTTCAAGAGTGGCAGCAATACTGATCCCGCTTAATGCTTCATTTCTTGTGGTAAGTAAAATCTCCGATGGATTTTTAATCGGAATGAGTCCCTTGTCGCCCATTTCGTAAATACCGATTTCTGCTACAGATCCGAAACGGTTTTTCATAGTACGCAAGATGCGGTAGTTGTAATGCCTGTCACCTTCAAAATAAAGGACAGTATCGACCATGTGCTCCAGGATTTTCGGTCCTGCTATATAGCCTTCCTTTGTTATATGTCCTATGAGAAAAATAGCGGTATGGCTTTTCTTGGCAAACTGTATCAATCCCGCAGTACTCTCACGTATTTGCGGAATACTACCCGGAGAGGAATCTATCTCCAAACTCGAAACCGTTTGAATGGAATCTACAATGATAATATCCGGTTCCACTTTTTTTGCGGCTTCCAGTATATTTTCAAGAACAGTTTCGGCGACAATAAAACAATCGGGATTCGTTAAGCCCACCCTGTTCGCACGGAGCTTGATCTGGTTCAAGCTTTCCTCACCGGAAACGTAGAGCAGTTTTATGCCTTTACATTCCAATGCGAGTTGAAGCAATATTGTTGATTTACCTATGCCCGGTTCACCGCCGAGGAGTATCACGCTACCCGGAACAATGCCACCACCCAGCACGCGGTTCAGTTCTTCATCAGGAGTGACGAGGCGTGTCAACACTTCCGGATTTAAACTATCCAGTGCCACAATTTCACCGTCCTTTACACCATGTACATTTGGGTTGGATTTTACTTTTTCAACCACTTCCTCAACGAAGGAATTCCATGCTCCGCAGGATGGACATTTGCCCATCCATTTCACCGCGCTGCTCCCGCATTGCTGACATACGTATAAAGTTTTTGTCTTTGCCATTTAATTATTTAGGTGAATGTTTATCGAGGAATTTCTTAACAGTATTATTCCAGTCATCAATTACCTTTCCTCTCTGCTGGTTGGTTTCCTGAAGTGTTTTATTATAACTGTTCACAGTTGCATTATAATCATTGATGGCCGCGTTGTAAGTATCCACGTCTTCCTGTGTTTTCTGGGATTTCGCATCCATGGCTTTTTTCAGCTTGGCAACATTTTCGCCCTTGGATAAAAATGCAAGACAGGCAGGAACCTTATTGGTTGCCTCGTCGGAATAAAATTTCAGAAGTTTTTGCCCGCAAGCTATCACAGACATATCCCCTTCAAATGCAGTTTCAGTATTTAATTTTTTCATGCCTTCGTCAGAATTTGCAAGCAGGGTAGAGCGGCTTTGCTCTATGGCAGTTACGTCCTTTTCTCCCATCGCCTTTACAAGGTACAACTCCTGTTTGTAGCTCTTGAAAAAGATAAGGTATAATTTATTGTAATAATCATTTACCTTACCGATGGCTTCCAGTTTTTTCGCGATCTTGCTTTCATCTTCTATAAGGTTAATATTATGTCTTTTTGCAAAATCACGTTCGCTGTTTTCCATGTTTTCGGAAGCCTCATGCAGTTTTTCATCGGCCTTTTGCTGCGCCATCATATAGACTTCCATATTATCGTAGGATTGCTCGGAAATTTCCTCCATGTTAACGATCTTGGAATAGTCATTGTTCATTACATCGAGCATTAAACTGATAAACTGATAAGAGGCGGATTTAAGACTGGTATCGTTATCTCCGAAAGCAGCAATTCTGCCAAAGGAGGATTTTGCCTGGTGAAGAGCCACCATAAGGTCTTTTCTCCTCTTGTCTACTTTCCGTGCACTTTTATCATGTGCAATGGCACTTACATACGCAAAAATATCCGCGCTTATCTTGGATATGGGCTGGCTGAATTTATCCATATATGCCCCGGCGCTTTGTTCATTTTTACCCTGCGCAAATGCATGAATGTTGCAAAGGGTGAATACCGTGATCAATAAAAAGATGTTTTTGAATGTTTTCATTTTTGATGTTTGTTTATTGGTTAATTAAGTCGCTTAATATTAAATATCCTTCCTTTATATATACATCCGAGGAAATTTCTTTCAACTTGTCATGATACTCCTGCCCCTTGAATGAATCATTTTTCAACAAGGCTGCATCTGATGTTAATGTGGATGCTTTATAAGTGGTTTGTGTTGTATCGTTCATTACCGTTTTTGATAGTTTCCATTTACGTGCATACGCTTTTTCATCGCTAATGTATTCATCCAGTTTCAGGGCGATCTTTTGGTTTTCATTTGATTTTAATTCTCCCAGTAGTTTTGCCGTACTTTCAATGGAGTTGAAATATTTATCGTGCTCCGTTCTTGCCTTTGATTTTTCATTGAGGGAATAAACGGGCAATGCAGGTTCCGGATGAAAATATATGGCCCTTTTTATAGAGTCGGGTTTTAAAAAATTCGGGCTTTCCGATTCCTTATATTTCATTTCCGAATAGAGGTCAGGCAGGTTGATGTCAGGTACTGTTCCGCTACACTGGTTTGTTTTCCCGGTTGCCCTGAAAAGCATTCCTTCCGTTACCTTTATATAGCCCAGTTTTTCTCCTGCAGACTTTGAATAACTTTTTTTAAATATCTTAAAATTTATCGAGGTATCCAGGGGAAGTATCTGTTGCGAGGTTGCCTTTCCATACGTCCTGCTGCCAACAATAACTGCCCGGTTATAATCCTGCAATGCACCGGCAACTAATTCTGATGCTGAGGCGCTCAGTCCATTTACCAGAACAACCATTGGCCCGTTGTACATGGTACCACGGTTCGGATCTTTTAAAGAAAGTGGTTTTTGTCCGCGTTCACGTTCAAACCCAAGAACTCCTTCATTAATAAATATACCACTGAGTTCCATTGCCTCCTGCAGGGAACCGCCTCCGTTATATCTTAAATCAAGGATAAGGCCGTTTATATTTTCCTGCGAAAGCTTGAGTATTTCCTTTGCAACATCATTTGCGCAATTGGAACCGCCGGATTCTTCCCAATTGGTATAAAAGGAGGGAAGGTCAATGTAACCAATGGATTTGTTTCCTTTTAATACGAATGATTTTACTGCGTTCTCATCGCTCTCCACTTTCTCTTTTTTCAGTGTGACGACGTTTTGTTCTCCACCACTATTCCTGAAAGTGAATTCCACTTTTTCATTACCAATATTATCAAGCATTTTTCCAACTTCTTCCTCACCTGCACCGCTGAGGTCAACTGCTTCTCTGCCCCATTTCATGGATACAATTACATCACCATTATGGACCTGTCCTGATTTCCATGCAGGCGCACCGGGCAAAAGCTTGGATACATATACATCCCCTTTTTCATTTTCATCCAGGTTCAATCCGAAGGTTTTACTTTCAGTACTTACATAGCTTGAAAATTTTTCCATGGCATTAGGCGTCATGTAATCGGAATGCGGATCAAAGCAGGCAGTAATTGCATTGCAAAGTGAATTGCATACATATTCCGGAAATCCTTCGGGATGTTCCAGTATTTTAACGCACTTGGAATGTTGTGTGTTTTTAATTTTGTCCCTAAGTGCAGCTTCTTTAGTGTTCAATTTCTCGAACTGTCCTGTGGAATCCTCCGGATTTTGGGACTGATAACGCTGCAGCACTTTTAGTTTCAGGTATTGGCGCCTTCGTTGCAAAAGTTCAGCATTGGTAGTGCAGATCTTTCCGGGGTATTCAAAATATTCCTTCGCTTTATAGTTAAATGGAGCAGCAAGCAGGATGGCATCCAGGCTATCCATGGATTTTAATTTCCTTTTATAAAGCGCGGTCACATCATGCAGGAAAGTAATGGAACCGCTTTTTATTTCATCATCGATACTTTCCCTGTGGGCGGAAAGTCCTTTCAGATCTTCAGCGGAGAAGTACAAATGATTCGGGTCAAGGTCCTTTAACAATCCATCATAAATTTCTTCCGATAGTTTGTCATCCAGTGTGCGCGGACTGTAATGGTACTTGGCAAGCATATGGTATACCATCACCACTCTCTGGTCAGCATCCCCTGTCATTGAAGCAGCAGCCCTGTAAAAAAATGTGTTTAATAAAACACAGGTAATAATTAGGTTTTTCAAGTGATTGCAAAATTACAAAAAAGGCTCAAACATTTGTTTGAGCCTTTAATTTATCATTCATTTTTGAATTACATATTCTTGATGATCTCGTCTCCGAATTCGGAGCATTTCAGAAGCGTAGCGCCCTCCATCAAACGTTCAAAATCATAAGTAACGCGTTTCTTTTCTATAGAGCCTTCTATTCCCTTGTAGATAAGTTCTGCAGCTTCCAGCCAACCCAAATGCTCAAGCATCATGGCGCCTGACAGGATTACAGAACCCGGATTTACCTTATCCAATCCTGCATATTTAGGAGCAGTACCATGGGTAGCTTCAAAAATAGCATGGCCGCTAACATAATTGATGTTTGCACCCGGAGCAATACCGATACCGCCCACTGCTGCAGCAAGTGCATCAGAAATGTAATCACCGTTCAAATTCAAAGTGGCAATCACAGAATATTCAGCAGGACGAAGTAGTATCTGTTGCAGGAATGCATCAGCGATGAAATCTTTGACAAGGATTTTTCCGGAAGCAAGTTCTGCTTTCATTTCCGCATCAGCAGCAGCCTGGTCCTTTGCAGCCATGGTTCGGTCATATTGTGCCCAGGTATAAACCTTGTTTCCGAATTCCCTTTCGGCAAGTTCGTAACCCCAGTTCTTGAAGGCACCTTCTGTGAATTTCATGATATTCCCCTTGTGAACAAGAGTAAGGGATGGTTTCTTATGTTTGATGGTATATTCAAGAGCAGCGCGGATCAGCCTTTCAGAACCTTCCTTGGAAACAGGCTTAATGCCTATGGAAGAAGATTCAGGGAAACGGATCTTTTTAACGCCCATTTCATTAATGATAAAGTCAATTACTTTCTTTACTTCATTGGTACCTGCCATCCACTCGATGCCGGCATAGATATCCTCTGTGTTTTCGCGGAAGATCACCATATCCACGAGGTTTGGTTGCTTAACAGGAGACGGTACACCCGTGAACCAGCGCACCGGGCGCAGGCAAGTGTAAAGATCCAGCATTTGGCGTAAAGCCACATTCAACGAACGGATACCACCACCCACAGGAGTTGTAAGTGGACCTTTGATACCTACGATATATTCCTTGAAATCAGCAATGGTTTCATCAGGAAGCCA
>CAILMK010000334.1 GCA_903835275.1 uncultured bacterium
AATCCGTTTACCGATTATTTCATTCTTGAGTTTGCCGAGACAACTAAAGAATACTCCATTGAGGTAGTGGATCTTTTAGGCAAAACGGTTCTTTCCAAGAAAGCAATTAGTGGCTGTCAAGTACGAATAGACACCAAAACACTTGCACCTGCATCTTACCTGCTTCTTTTAACAGATGAACACGGAAACATTGATCGATATAAAATAATAAAGGTGAAGGAATAGCATCAAAAAATTAAGGAAATTATTAGAAAAGACTGCGGCTGTACTTTGTTAGGTTTTAGATGGTTTTTTTTCCCCTTGCCCTCTTTCAGGCGCAGTTTTTTTTTATCTCTAATTATATTTGGTTAACCATTCGTAGATCAGCAAAGGAGTTCAGATAGTTTCTTGCGCAAAACAGACAAAATATTCTGTTTGACTAAATAAGAAAAGGCTCCAAGATCTTTGGTTTCGTTTATGTCTTTTTGAGAAGAAGATGTGGAATATCCCATAATAGGAATATCTCTCAACCCTTCAATCGCCTTGATTAATTTCAAAAACTGCTTCCCGATCATTAATGGCATATTAAGATCCAAAAAAATAAAGTCCGTGAGCTTTTCCATACTACTCAACTTTTCAAGCGCACCCCCATCGCTTTTAGCAGAATGAAATTCAATGCTGCAATTAATTCCGCTAACGGCATCGATGAATATCTCCCTGTCATCGCTGTCGTCGTCAATTATCAAAATGGTTTTGGTTAATTGAAACAAATGTATGCTAAGAAAACGAGAGAAAGGATCGAATCGATCTAAATACTTTTCAATTCTGGACCATTTTTAAAAGTTTTTATCGTGTATATCTTTTCTTTAATATCCAAGTAAAACATTTCTGCATAAAAGCCATCAATGCTATACAAATATATCTTATGTAGCTCTTCTGTTACCATAGACAGATACGTTCATCTCTCATATAGATATTTAATCCTATCAGACAATGGAACAAAGTCGAACTAATTAATAGTCAATGTTCCTGTTATATAAAGCAATCCGAAGATACGGATGCATTGGAATAATTGATCGATCTATTCTGGTTTTAGAAAGGATAGAACATAGTATAAGCTCAAAAAGCTTAGAAGCATAGACTTTGTGTGCAAAATTTAGTATATTAGTACGTTCAATATACCTGCATCAAGTTTTACTATTACGCAATCGTAGGTAAGAAAATACTATTCTTCAATGGTGAAATTCCTAATACTTCTTATGGCTTTAGGCACTATGAGAAGACATTTGGCATAGAAGAAATTCATTATAAAGAAAGGGACGGTTCTGTATGCGAAGTTATATGCGAAGCATTTGATGAAGTATTAGCAAGAAAAGCTGTAAATAGTTGGCTTGGCTTACTATGAAAATTTCTTTTATCTCAGTTCTTATTTGGATTTCTTTTAAACTCGAAAATCAAATACCTTTGTGCAAAATCTGCAAAAACAAACGCCCCCAAATCTCGAATTTCGGAGGCGTACAGCTCCCATATTATATTTCACTAAAATGGATGGGGAAATTCAAAGATACCTACAACATAATTCAAAAAAGCCCCGGCTATGAATCGGGGCCTTCTCTATTTAAATGGACTTAAACTAAGTCTAATAACCACTCAAAGGTATATAAAATTGAGATGGCAGGGTTGAGAAGGTTAAATAATTTTCACGTATTTTTCCCTTCCAATTATATTAACTATGATAAAAGTCGAATATTTGTTTTCGGATGAGATTATTGGTATTCTTAATACCTTTTGAGAATTCCATGTAATAGAGAGTAGTATTATTCTTATCCCAAATACGCAATCAATAAACCGCTCTTTGTAGATTTGCATAATCTATATGTTGTATTTGTGGTTGGATTGACTGATGGATTTGCACCAGCGGAAGTAAATCCCCTCGGATTGCCTGTCCTGATATAACTATGTCCACAGACTGAACTTGCAACAATACTGATTGAAGAACCATTACATATACTTGTTGCGCTATTTTACAATGAATCTACCAAATGTTAAATATTTCTGACGTTTAGTTTCATTTGATTATTTTTCTTGTTTCAGACAATAAGCACAAAAACCCTTTCAAAGATTTTCAGTTCAAACATATTAGGGCTGCCAGGATTTGTCCTTGGATTGAACCCAAACATGAATTTATTAATTTTACAATTTATAACTTTAACACCATCTTAAGTTCCTTTAGGAGAGGTAAATCTCTAATAATCAGGTTCGATAAAGTAGTGCTTTGGACTACTACGTATGGAAATCCTCAACTGAAAAGTTGGGGATTTTTGTTTTATAACTTGTTTCAATTGAGTGACTTCCATACTCCTGCCTTCTATCTGTACATAAATGTCTAACTTTGTAGTGGATTAAAGGGCGTTCCCATTAAAAAATGTCCTTTCTTCATTAAAATGCACAAAGCAGGATTTGTAAATATCATAGGAAAGCCAAATGTAGGGAAGTCTACCCTGATAAATGCCCTTATGGGGGAAAAGCTCTCCATCGTGACGGCAAAGGCACAAACAACTCGCCACAGGATACTGGGTATATTGAGTACCGAGGATACACAGTTAATCTTTTCCGATACACCGGGCATCATTGATGATCCGAAATATATGCTCCATGAGCGTATGATGAATTTTGTTCATACCGCCCTTGAAGATGCGGATGTGGTGCTTTACCTCGTGGAAGCAGGCGAAAAGCCCGGAGCGAAGTATCCTATTCTTGAGCAGGTATTGAAACGCGATAAGCCTGTTCTGCTTGTTATTAACAAGATTGATACCCTTGATCAGGAAGAAGTCATGAAATTAATGGTGCGCTGGCAGGAAACGACTTCTTTGCCGATGGAAAGGATTATTCCGGTTTCCGCATTGAAAGTATTTAATACTGAACGCGTCCTGAAGGCATCTTTGGAATTGTTACCTGAAAATCCTCCTTATTTTGATAAGGAACTTTGGACGGACCGTTCGGAGCGTTTTCTGGCATCAGAAATAATACGTGGAAATATATTCAGGAAGTTCCGCCAGGAAATTCCATATTCTGTGGAAGTGGTCATTGTTTCATTCATAGATGAGCCGACCATTATTAAGATCGCTGCAGAAATTTATGTAAATCGTGCCTCTCAAAAACCTATGATCATCGGCAAAGGCGGGGAAGCGTTAAAGCAGGTTGGTACCCATTCGCGGAAGGAACTGGAAGAAAATTACGGCAAAAAAGTGTTCCTTGAAATCTTTGTAAAAGTTAAGGAAGACTGGCGTGAAAACACAAATATGTTGCGCCAGTTTGGTTACGAGTGATCTTAATTCTTTTAATTTGAAGTAAAATAGCATTCAATTATCTTTAAGAAGGCAATGAGATATTTCTACGCACTTATTATGTTCATTTTTTTGATTCCGTTTCATGCGGAGAGTCAGACGGTAAATGTGGGTGGAAAAATAATTGATGCGGAAACCGCCGAGCCACAGGCTTTCGTGAGTATCAGCCTCAAGGGCCATAATCGTGGCGCCATCAGTGACATAGACGGGAAATGGAATATTAATGCTGCCAATCCGGGCGATAGCCTTATTTTTTCAATCGTTGGGTACGCTCCCGTGCATACTACCGTAGGCGCATATCAAATGAAGCATCCTGACGGCACTCTGAAGCTTTACAGGACAAGTTATAATCTAAAGGAAGTCCTGGTTAGGCCGGGTATTAATCCTGCTCATAGAATCATCCAGAAGGCGATTGATAATAAAAAGAAAAACAACTGGGAGCGTTTGCCCCAGTGGTCCTATACAACCTATTGTCGTTTTCATGTTACCAATGATTTCTTGGACTCCGCCCAGATGGCTCTTGAAAAGGAACGTAATGTTGAAAAGAAAAAGAAAGTCACCATAAAAATTGGTGGCTCAGCTAAGAAAGATACCCTGAAAACAAAATCCGCAAAGGATACTTTGGCAGAAAAGGAGGGTCTGGATAGTTTTTTTGGAAAGCAACATCTTTTCCTGATAGAATCTGTAACGGATAAGAAATTTAAATATCCTGATAAGGTAAAGGAAACTGTAATTGCATCCAAAACATCAGGTTCAGCAGATCCGCGTTTCAGTCTTATTTTTGAAGAAACAAGCAATTTTAATATTTATAAAGACTATATAGAACTGGAGGATAAAAAATATCTTTCGCCGCTGGCGTATGGATCCATCAATAAATACCTATTCATCCTTGAAGACAGTATCCGCTCGGATAAGGATACTGTGTATGTAATTTCCTA
>CAILMK010000335.1 GCA_903835275.1 uncultured bacterium
CGCTTTATTTTGTAGAGCCTTTTGAAAAAATACTGGAGGAAGTAAACGCTCCTGCCAATGTGGTTGGTGATAGCCTCAAGCAATTGGTTGGCTTGGGTTACGTAGCTCCGATGAAATGGGACGAGGAACGCAAGGAATATATCCGCAGTTTCATTTATGATTCGGATAATATGTACGCGTATCATTACCTTGCAACGAAGGAAGGATTGCTCGCTCATAATACTCGTGAGGAGTGATTAAATTATTTAAAAATTGAGTAATTAAGGAAAGTAAAGAATGAGTTTTAAATCCGAAATCCACAATCCGAAATCCGCAATTGAATAAGAGTCCATCATATTATGCCTGGCAAAGGTTAAAGAAGAATAAGCCTGCTTTCTGGGGTTTGATTTACGTTTGCCTGTGTACTTTGATTGCTCTCGCCGGACCACTGATTTTGCCGGATCATTCACCGGACAGCAACCAGCAGATATTGGAATTGGAAACAAGAAAACCCGGATTCAAAGTTCAGCTTTTGAAGGTCAGGAAAAATTCCCCACCAATAGACCAATCATTTTTTAAAACAATTTTTTCAGGGAAGGAAAGTGACTATACATTTCGACCTTTTAATTCTTATGAAATAAAAGGAGATTCCATTTTTCTTGTTCCTTTCGGGGAAGAAAAAGTAAAGGCGGAAAAGGAAGCATACAGCCTGGAGGATGTGGCTTACGCATTGCCGGCACAGGGTAAGATCACCCAGAAGAATGAGCTTATTTGTTTCGATGATATTTCAGAAGTACACCATGAAATTTCTACTGCTGATTTAGCGAAGCAGGTCGTGAAAGATAATATTATTTCAAGAACCTATTGGCTGGGAACGGATCGCTATGGAAGGGATATGCTGAGCAGATTATTATTAGGCACACGGATTTCTTTATCGGTAGGACTAATATCCGTTTTGATTTCCCTGATCGTTGGAATTTTTCTTGGTGCGCTGGCGGGTTTTTTCCGCGGATGGCCGGATACCATAATCCAATGGTTCATCAATGTAGTGTGGAGTGTGCCTACGCTGCTTTTAGTGATGGCAGTATCACTTATGCTTGGCAGAGGCTTCTGGCAGGTATTCGTTGCAGTGGGATTGACGATGTGGGTGGAAGTGGCACGTGTAGTACGCGGACAAATTCTCAGTGCGCGTGAGCTTGAATACGTACAGGCAGGCAGGGCATTGGGCTTTAAAAATTTCCGATTGATATTCCGTCATATACTTCCGAATATATTGGGACCCGTAATGGTTATTTCCGCATCCAATTTTGCTTCCGCTATAGTACTTGAATCAGGATTGAGTTTCCTCGGGGTAGGAGTGCAGCCGCCATCTCCATCATGGGGTGTGATGCTGAATGATCACTTCGGATATATAGTCATGGATGCCGCGTATCTCGCCATCTTACCCGGACTGGCCATTATGTTCATGGTGCTTGCATTCAATATGCTTGGGAATGGATTGCGGGACGCGCTGGATGTAAGGATGAAGTAGATTGAAATCGTCATAATGTGATAACGAATTAAAAATCGAAGATTTTTTAAGTCCCCCTTTGAAGGGGGTTAGGAGGATGACAGAAATGAGGAGATAGAATTATTAGTCTTGCGCTACTATAGATCCGAAGAGCAGGAATGGCATAGTAAATCCAATAATAAAGAGGAAAGCAAAGCACATTAATATTTTCAGATATGAAGAAAAAAATAAGTTATTACGTGATAATTTCTGCAATGTTCTTGTTGATGTACTTTGTCAATTCGTCATTATATTATTTAAATATACAAATACCAGTTGTGAAGAGCGGAATATTAAATTTCCTTATTTGTATAATGATGTATAATAATATTCTTTTCAGTGTGGTTTTCCCAATTTATTTCGTTATCCAATTTAAAAAGAATATAAAAATTATTCATTTTGACATTGCATTTATACTATGTTTAG
>CAILMK010000336.1 GCA_903835275.1 uncultured bacterium
AGGGGTATTTGAAAATGAACGAGCCTTCCATAATATTATTTGATGGTGTTTGCAATCTCTGCAATGGCTTTGTCAATTTTGTTATTGACCGAGACCCTGTAGGGAAGTTCAAATTCGGTGCCCTGCAATCGGAGGAAGGGCAGAAGCTCGTCAGGCAATATCATTTGCAGGAGGCGCCGCTTGAATCGGTCATACTTATTGAAAATGGAAAAGCCTATCGTGAATCTACTGCTGCTTTGCGCATCGCAAAAGGTCTGAAAGGCAGATGGAAATTATTTTACGCTTTTCTGATCGTTCCGCCCTTTATCCGCAATGCAGTTTATAGATACATTGCCAGAAACAGATATAAGTGGTTTGGAAAGCAGGATATCTGCAGGATACCCGAACCGGGAATTATGAAGAGGTTTTTGTAGTGTTGAAGAAACTCCTCCGCCCTTCGGGCACCTCCCCTAAATCCCGAATAGTCGGGACTTTCAGCAGGGAGGAGTTGCGCAAGCGCAATAACTCAAATTACTATAAAGGTTTGATCCCGTCGGGATCAGAGCTCGAATTGATGCCGTAGGCATCACAGTTTTGTAGAAAAAAGATTATTTGTATTTAAACGACCCCGTGGGGGTCGAACTGGCACCTATTCCTCCATTTTCAGCTTGTTTTCGAGAAAATCCAAACCTTTTTTGGAAGCAATCCCACGGATATGATAGGTAAATAGCTCCCTCACCAATAGGTTGGTAGGATATTGCTCCGGAGGGAAAATTTCAGTGTTAAAAATTTCCAGGGCGGCAAGGGTATAGATGCGGGAAATGACATCCGCTTGAAGATCCTCCCGGAATAATTTATCCTTCATGCCTTTTTCAAGGTTTACCTTCATTAGGTTGTAAATAAAGGAATTACGAAAGCCTTCCAAAAGGGTGAAGCTTTCCGGATAATACTTTCTCAGCTCGAAATCCAGTGACGGATTGAGTCTTTTGACAATATGGGTACTTGTCTGGTACATGACGTAAAGTTCCTCGATGGCATTGGTACTTTTATCCATTGCTATCATCATGAGGTCCTTGCTTTCAGTAATGGTATATTCCACAACCTTACTGATCAGATCCGACTTGTTTTCGTAGAATTGATAGAGCGTTTTTTTGGAAATTCCCAGTCGTTGGGAAATATCATCCATGGTCAGGCTCTTAATTCCATATTTGAAAATAAGAGTCCTTGACTGCAGTAGGATATTTTTTTCCTTGTCCGTCATAATCATGTGAAAGACAAAGATACGATAAAAATAAACGCTGGAAACGGAAACAGGCTAAAAAGTTTCCTTGTTGGCTGTTGGGAGCCTTTTATCCGTTCACTTTAGTGAACGGCAATGGATGATGTGCTACTCAAACCTTAATGCCGTCGATGGCTTAACATTGAGGATAAATAAGGCAGGCAGCATCATTGCGATCGTGCAGATCACAAATGCACCGATATTGATAACTACTATATGCACCCAATTGAAATTGACCGGAACATAAGCGAGGTAATAATTTTCCTGAACGAGTTTAATGAAATGAGTATTGGCTTGCAGAAACAGGAAGCCAAGGCCAAGGATATTTCCAAGAACAATACCCGTAACTATAACCTTAGAGGCATTGATCATGAAAATGCGTTGTATAAGGGAATTCTTTGCTCCCATGGATTTGAAAATACCGATCATCTGGGTACGTTCCAATATCATCACAATCAATGCAGTGGACATGTTGATAATGGCTACAACCAACATCAGGAACAGAATGATATAGGTATTAGCACTGATCAGATTCAGCCAGTCATACATTTGCGGATAGCGGTCGCGGATGGAACGGCTTTGAAGGCTAAGATTCCCGAGGTCAGATATTTGATCAGATGTCTCATCAGCTAATTCATTATTTTTCACAGAAACCTCATAGCCGCCGTAAAAATTTTCTTCTTCCGGCCAGCTATTTAATTTCTGAATCTGGCGGATATCTGTCAGTATAAAAACCTTGTCAATTTCTTCCACGCCTGTTTCAAAAATACCAACGACCGTAAATTTCCTGACCCGAGGTGGATTCTGGACAAAGCCCATGACGATCTTATCATTAAGTTTAATATCAAGTTTATCTGATAAAGCCTTTGGAATAACAATTTCAGTGGATACATCTGAATCCGGCATATTAATTATTCTTCCCTCAAGCAAATGCGATTTGATAAATGACCAGTCAAAATCTTTTCCAACTCCTTTAAGGACCGCGCCTTCATTGTCATTTTTGAATTTTACAATACCGGGCTTGGTGGCAAATACCTGGATATGTTTAACATTCGGGAGGGCTTTTACCTTTTTTACAAATGCGGCATCGTATGGAACAGGCTCATTTTCAAAGGTAAAATCTGAATTAGTCTTGCTGATAAGGACGGATGCTGCAAATCCCGTGATTTTATCCTTAATTTCGCTTTGAAAACCCGTGTAGATGCTATCAGAAATCAGCATTATTGCCAGACTGAGCATGATGGCGCCGGAAGCTATGCGGATGATAACTTTGGAAAAGGAACGCTGTGAGCGATAACTGATCCTGCGGGCTATGAAAAAATCAAAACGCAACGAAATGAATGTTTTTATCAGGGCAAAGCTACTATTTTATAGCTTACTATGCCTGTTGCCCCTGCAACTAAGTGCACAAATAAAACCGGGAGCGGATAGGATCGATGAATATCTGCCTCTTTTAAAGAATAAAAAAGTTGCACTGGTGGTCAACCAGACCTCCCGTGTGGGGAATACTTTATTACCGGATTATCTTCTTTCAAACCAGATAAAGGTGGTCAAAATATTTGCACCGGAACATGGTTTTCGCGGCAATACATCGGCAGGTGCAAAAGTGGATGATTCAAAGGATGCCGCGACGGGTTTGCCAATCATTTCCCTCTATGGGAAAAATTTCAAGCCTAAATCATCGCAACTTAAAGGTGTTGATATTGTGATTTTCGATATCCAGGACGTTGGTGTTCGGTTCTACACCTATATTTCAACACTTCAT
Organism: uncultured bacterium; assembly: GCA_903835275.1. GTDB lineage: Bacteria > Bacteroidota > Bacteroidia > CAILMK01 > CAILMK01 > CAILMK01. Next base: position 3,024 of record CAILMK010000336.1, read on the forward strand.
TATGTAATGGAAGCCTGTGCTGAAAGTAATAAGCAACTGATTGTTTTGGACAGGCCGAATCCGAATGGATTTTATATTGATGGACCCGTTTTAGAACCTGCATTCAAATCCTTCGTGGGAATGCATCCGGTTCCTGTTGTGTACGGTATGACCATCGGTGAATATGCCCAGATGATTAACGGAGAAGGCTGGCTGGCAGGAGGGGAGAAGTGTTCCCTGAAAGTGGTGTCATTAAGCTCCTATACACACGATAGTATGTATAAATTACCTGTAGCCCCATCACCGAATCTTGCAACGATGCAGGCAATTTACCTATATCCATCACTTTGTTTTTTTGAAGGTACTGATGTAAGCGTGGGCAGGGGAACGGACCATCCTTTTGAAATGGCAGGAAGGCCGGGCTTCAAGGAAGGAAGTTATACGTTTAATCCGCAAAATATCCCGGGAAAAGCAGAGCATCCTCCCTATGAAGGGAAAGAGTGCAAGGGATTTTTACTGACGAAATTCGCCGATGAATATGTAAAACTCTCCAAGCAATTGTACTTGTATTGGCTATTGGGTTTTTACGAAAAATCCAAGGACAAGGATCATTACTTTACCCCCTTCTTTGATAAACTTGCAGGTACAGATCAATTGAGAAAACAAGTGATTGAAGGCAAAACGCCCAACGAGATACAGGATACCTGGAAACCGGGAATTGAAGCATTCAAAAAGATCCGCGCAAAATATCTGTTATATCCTGATATTACAAAGGATGACAGGGATGTGCATGTAAGGTGATTATTGCAACTTCAGGTACGCTTCATTCACGCTTTTGCTGCAACGGTGATATTCGTTATCTATCGGTAGGATCTCATCAACCGTTTTTTTTGCATTTTTCAAGTGTTGCATAACAAGAGGGTTTTCAATCCTGTATTTTATTTC
>CAILMK010000337.1 GCA_903835275.1 uncultured bacterium
AGAGGGCTTAAAACAAAAAAACCTGATGCTTTAAACGCATCAGGTTTTTTTCTATTTTGCCTGGAGTATTAATTAATCAAATACGCCTGGGTATAAAAATCTATTGTTGATTCGAGATCTAATTTAATACCTACGGTTTTTATTACCTGGAATGTAACCTTGATACTAAATTGGTTTTGCTTGATGTAAGGGGAAACATCTACCAAAGGGCAGCCCAGCGACAAGCTGTCACCGGTGCTAGTCGGAACGGGATTGGTAAATGCTATTACTGTATCCCTTTGCCCGGTGGCGGATATGGAAAGGCTGATTGATTTCAGGAAATTTAAACTTTGCCCGGATGGAGATTTAATTTTCAAAACCATCGTTTTTACATTCATATCCTTGATCTGGCTGAGGCTGGTTTGATTGGATGAGAGCGTAGTGCCCCAGTCAGGAGTGATAGGTATTGCGGGCAGACTCGTATCCCTTCATGTAGGAACCGCTCCCGGAATGCTGAAATCAACTTTTAAGGGCAATTCAAAGGAAACTACCAGTGCTTGCTTCACATCATTCTTGGTACAGGAAAAAAGCGTTCCGATGAGGAATAGTAGTAAAAGAGGTTTTCTCATAATGTTTGTTTCTAGGTGAATTTGAAGACAAATATACGTCATAAATGAGCTTTAGCTATTTTGGAAGCGGCTTTCTTTCCGTTGCTCTTCCAACGTAGCTCTCCCAGGTCTTAGACCTGGAAGCAGTAGTTCTATGTCTTTAGACATATTTATTGCTACAGCTTTTGGCTATTGCATCTGAAGACGAGTGACCATAGTTTTCAGGCCTTCAGTCCTGAAAAGTCAATAGAATTGTTAAGTTTGTAAAAAAATTAAAATGAAAACTATCAATTCCTTTTCTCTTTTCGCCCTTGTTGCATTACTTTTTTGCGTAAATATTGCCAAGGGTGACAAATGGGGTTTTACTCCACGCGCCAAAGAGGCAAAAAAGGCTCATGAGCGTGTCATGATATTTGTTAAAAAAGACATGAGTAAATATAAGAGCATGACAACTAAAACGGCTATTCAGGCGGATGCTTTTAATCAGACGCTTGAAAAAGCAGTAAAGTCATTCTGGAACTTTACCTCATCGTATGAATTTAAAACCCTTGATGAAGCAAAGGTGCTCAGGAAAACGGATAAGAAGGGGTATGCAATAATATTTATAAAGGATTATGGAAAAGAGGATATTTCTGTAGGAGCAAATTTCCGTAATCCGGTTTCGGGAATGCGTTTTCTGGGAGGAGACGGGGAAAAGACGGTCTTGAGTTTTTCCCTTATGGAGGATTGGAATCCTGAAGAGGGAATGGATATAACAATTCCGCATACACATATTGTAGTCGGGGATATTTATTCATCTATACTTTTAGTCCAGGGTATGCTGGATTGTGCAATGAAAGATGAAGCGAATGAAGTGATGAAGCAAAACAGGCGTGATAATTTGGAGAAGCTAAAAAATAAGACACTACTTGTCCCCAAGGATCTGATCGCAAGTGATGCGAAATTTGGAGTTAATTATCCTTATAAATACAAAATCGTTTCCGAAAAGGAATTGACACAATATATTCAGGGTCCTGATTCCGGATTTGCCTACATTGACATGTTCCCGATTGCCTATACCATGCAAGCACATCATACAGGGTACGGAGGAGGTGTAACCAGCGGAGCAGAGATTCCTGAAAAGCAATTATGCCATTATTTCTATTACATTTTTGACATGAGTGATGGAAAGATCCTGGTTAATTCAGGTCAGGGCCTGACTCCCGATTATCATGATCTGGGAAGCTCGAAGATGCCACGGAATGCGATTGGAAGTAAAATGGGTAAGGAAAACGTTCAGGGGTTGACGAAGGAAGAATTGTAAGGAAAGAGGATCGAGTATGCCTCCCACATATCCAACGCGGCTCGAAGTGGGGCATCGAGAGTAGTACGCAGAAAATTCGGGATGAAATTTGAAGCAGCGATTTCTTTCATGTTTGAGAATCTAAAAAGCAAGGGTATAGGTAAATATGATGCGGCTTTTTAGATTTTTTGTTTTAGATTTGTAGGCAAGGGTTTTAATAATCCGCCCGCATTTAAAATGAAAAAAGTCATTCTGTTGATGCTCTTTAGTTATTCGCAAATTTATTCGCAAATTTCCGTTACCAAGGTAACGGAAAAGAACACAGAAACTTCCCCCGCAAAGATCAAATATGATACTACTCAAAATTTTCTAGCAGATAATGTGGATTTATACAAAGGACAAATTTTGTATCTTAATAATCTTGGTAGTGCAATGAAGGATGTAGGGTATAAAGGTTTTTCTCCAGGGAATAATATCAATGAAGTTTACAAATGCTGTTCAAAAATTAGCAAGTTCAATTCAATTTGTGATTCTCTTGCAGGAAAATATTTCAGAATTTTAAATATTCATCCCCATCCTCAATCAAAGGATAATCCCGATTTATATGGTCATGTTTTTTATTTTCAAATGATTGAAAACAAGAGCAAGGACACTGTTTTTTATGAATATTTTTCGAATCAAGAATCATTATTTCCCTTCATACGTGTCCCTTTTTTTGAAAATCAAAAGAAGAGGCACATAGGTAAAAAATTCGTGTTTAGTAATTCGTGTCTTAAGGATCAAACAGATATTAATTCAGGTCAAAATGTTAGTATTGTTACTGGTCAGGAATGGAAATGTGTAGATTTTACAATTGAAGACAAGGAGTTTTACCTCTCTCTTGTTCTTCAAAATATCAAGGGGCAAAAAATAATTCTGCATTATGACGATCTTTATGGACATGCAGAATATCAGGAATTGGTTAGTTCGGGTAGAATATTTACTTTGGAAGAAGCAAATAAATATAGATTAAGGTTCGGAATTAATAATTTCAATTTAATACTGAATAGGAAGATTGTAATTGGAATGAATAAAGAAATGTGTAAAATGTCGTGGGGTGAGCCTAGTAAGATAAATCAAACTATTACTGGAAGAAGTGTATCTGAACAATGGGTATATTCTGATAACTATTTATATTTTACGAATGGAGTGCTGACAGCAATGCAATAAAAATTCTATTCATTATTTCATTGATTAATCGGTGTTTG
>CAILMK010000338.1 GCA_903835275.1 uncultured bacterium
ATTCGATCGATTATTGCGATGCACATGGAATGAGCATGGTGACAACAGGATTCAGGCATTTCAGGCACTAAAAAAATAGATGTAGGAAGCAAGGAGTAAGTGATAAGGAGTGAGGAAGAAGAGGACGTAAAAAAAACAAAGGAGTGATGAACTCCTGTACAGGGAATAGTAATTCGTAATTCGTAATTTGATAATTCGTAATTGAAGAAATGGGTTTATTCGATTTTTTTTCACAAGATCTTGCCATTGACCTTGGCACTGCAAATACACTGATCATCTACAAGGATCAGGTGGTGGTGGATGAACCATCCATCATTGCCATCAACCGCAGGACAGGCGCAGTGAAAGCTGTGGGTATGCTTGCACAACAAATGCATGGCAAAACGCACGAAGACATAAAAACAATTCGTCCACTGAAGGACGGAGTAATTGCTGACTTTAACGCTGCGGAACTGATGCTGCGCGGAATGATAGGCATGATCAATAAAGGGAAAAAACTTTTTTCCCCGCACTTGCGCATGGTGATCTGCATACCTTCCGGAATTACGGAAGTGGAAAAGCGCGCTGTAAAGGATTCCGCTGAACGTGCGGGCAGCAAGGAAGTTTATCTGATTCCGGAGCCTATGGCTGCTGCGATTGGTATTGGTATAGACGTTGAAGAACCGATGGGTAACATGGTTATCGATATCGGAGGTGGTACTACTGAGATCGCAGTTATTGCACTTGCAGGAATTGTCTGCGACCAGAGTATCCGCATAGCAGGTGATGAATTCACCAGCGATATCATGGAGTATATGCGCCGCGAACACAATATCCTCATCGGTGAGCGTTCTGCTGAACGTATAAAAATTGAAGTAGGCGCTGCATTACCGGAACTGGATAATCCACCACCTGATTATTCCGTAAACGGTCGTGACCTTATGACTGGTATTCCAAAACAGATCACCGTTACTTATTCTGAAATTGCAAATGCACTTGATAAGTCCATTACCAAAATAGAAGAAGCGATACTGAAGGCGCTTGAAAGCACACCTCCGGAACTTTCCGCAGATATATTCCAGACCGGTTTATACCTCACGGGTGGCGGAGCACTTTTACGCGGCCTTGACAAGCGTATTTCACTAAAGACAAAACTTCCTGTATACATTGCTGAAGATCCATTGAAAGCAGTGGTACGCGGAACCGGAATTGCCTTGAAATACCTGAGCCGCTACAAACACATAATGACCTAAATTTTAATTGCGGATTTGGGGGAAAAGCCCCTCCTAAATCCTCCCCCAAGGGGAGGACATAACTCCCTCCTTTTGGGGGAGGGTTGGGGGAAAAAGAATTGAGATGTGTTTGCCTTATTCGCAATGACGAAGTAAAAAATGAAAATAGCAATAAATCCGCAATCCGATCCGCCGCGGCGGACGCAATCCGAAATTCTTGGATGAGTAATTTATTCGCTTTTTTTGCCAGGTTCTACCGGTTTTTTTTATTCCTTTTTCTGGAAATCATCAGCTTTTACCTTGTGATATCGTACAACCGTTTTCAGAATGTTACGTTTTTTGATTACGCTTACGAGATGTCAGGGAAAATGTTTTCCTCTTATAATAATGCTGCACTTTATTTTCATTTGCGCCAGGCGAATGACAGCCTGCTTGCTGAAAATGCAAACATAGAGTTTTGGCAAAGTTGGTGAGTGAGTTGGCTCGCTTTGGATGACCTAGCGGCCGAAGCGACAAAGCCTGCCGGTTCAGAGCCACTGCCTCTTCTAGGCTCTCAATGGACCCTATTTGCTCGAAATGCAATTGGAGGCTGTTAGCGAGATTTCTTCTTTTTTCTTCTCGATACGCCCGGTGCCGGTGAAATTATCGTGGAATTCAGCAAAATTCTTTCGTCCATTAGGCAAAATAAGTCCGTGC
>CAILMK010000339.1 GCA_903835275.1 uncultured bacterium
CTTACCGTAAAAAAATATTTTATAATATATCTTGGTTGACCTTTGACCAATTTATAAGGATGGGGGTTAATTCCATTGTGTCAATTTACATCGCCAGGTATTTGGGAAGGAGCCTTTTTGGAGTCTATAGTTATGCTATAGGTCTTGTCCTTATTTTTTCCCCTTTAATCACATTTGGTTTTGATTCATTCATAATACGGGACTTGATCGCTTCTCCCGAAAAGAGGGATGAGATTTTAGGCTCGAGCTTAATACTTCGTTTTTTTGGAGCTATTGCAGCTATTGCGATCATTTTGCCTCTTATTTATGCAATAAGATCTGATAGTTTAGGTCAAAACATGGTGTCAATCGTCGCTATGACTCTTATATGCCAGTCATTTGATGTTATTGACCTATATTTTCGTGCTAATTTAAAATCAAAGTATACTGTTTGGAGTAAGACCACTGCTTTTTTACTGGTCAATTCTATAAAAATAGCGGCTCTGATATACCACATGCCATTAATCGTTTTTGGCTGGCTTTATCTTTTAGAGATGCTTTTAGGGGCCATAGGAATGATCATTGTTTACCGGAATGTTATTAAACTTAAGCTCTCCTATTGGTATTCCACAATAAATCGCATTTTTTACGTTTTCAAAGAAGGATGGCCCTTGCTTCTTTCCAATGCATCAACGTATTTGTACATGAGGGTTGACCTTCTTTTGTTAGGCTTTTTTATGAATGATGGCGCTGTTGGAGGCTATTCTGCCTCAACCCGTTTATACGAATTGGGCTTAACGGCCATTGTAATCATGACCACTTCCTTATTCCCGTTACTGCATACACTGTATCTTAAGGATAAGAAACTCTTCTTTGAAAGGTATAGGATGATTACTGAAATATATTCAATATTGGGATATGGTGTTTTTATTGGAGCGCTTTTATTCGGGGATGCCGCTGTAAAATTTATTTTTACTGACGCCTTTAAAGGGTCATCGGATATTCTTAAGGTTCAATTAATTGGGTTACTATTTATGTGTAATGCCGGCTTACGAAGTAGTTATCTGGCAATTGTTTCAAAACAAAAAATTCTTTTATACACTTCCGTTTTATCGGCTGTTTTGAACATCATCCTAAACCTTTGCCTCATTCCTCATTATGGAGTTTTAGGTTCGGCTGCGGCTACTGTAGCTACACAGGGCTTTTCCTTGCTATTCCTCAATTTATTCTTTACCTCGACACAAAATTTGTTTTTTATACAGATTAAGGGTTTTCTTCCTATAATGTAAACTAAAAAAATATACAATCTAATTGTTAAGTAAAACATTGGTGAACCTTTAACCCTTAAAATTCCTTTACTTTGCATTAAATATATATAGACAGTGGAAATTAAACCGATAATCATAGCTGAAATAGGCTGCAATCATGGTGGTAGCATGGAGCTGGCGCATGAAATGATCAAAATAGCATCCAACTTTTGTAAAGTGGATGTTGTTAAGTTTCAAAAAAGAACTAACAGGGAGCTATTATCCCCTGAAGAATATAATGCCCCGCATCCAAATCCGGCAAATTCCTTTGGTGCTACTTATGGTGAACACAGGGAATTCCTTGAATTCAACGAAAAGCAACACGAGCAATTGTTGAAATGGTCCAATGAGGAAAAAGTGGAATATTCAACTTCTGTATGGGATCTTACTGCTGCCAAGGAAATGGTAAGCTTTAATCCGAGAATGCTGAAAATACCATCCGCCTGCAACCTGGATTTTGATATGTACGAATACCTTGCGGATAATTACAAGGGTGAAATTCATATTTCCCTGGGTATGACTACCCATGCGGAAGAAGATAAGATCATGGAGTTTTTCGTAAAGAAAAACAGGAACAAAGATGTGATCCTTTATAGCTGTACCTCCGGTTATCCGGTTCCTTTTGAGGACATATGCCTGCTTGAAATTGAACGTATCAGCAAACGCTACGGTAAGGATGTGAAGGCAATAGGTTTTTCAGGTCACCACCTGGGTATAGCAGCTGATATTGCCGCGCTTGCTTTAGGTGCTACTATATTTGAAAGGCATTTTACATTGGACCGTACCTCCAAGGGTACTGACCATGCAGCCAGCCTTGAGCCGGATGGAATGAGGAAACTTACCAGGGATTTGCATGCGGTATCCAGGGCTTTGACTCATAAAAAAGAAGAAATTCTTCCTATAGAGATGGTTCAGCGCAAAAAACTAAAACGAAAGATTTGACACAACCCAGAATAGCAGCCCTTGTCCCGATGAGGGGAGGGTCAAAAAGTATCCCGGGAAAAAATATAAAGCTGATTGCAGGCAAGCCCCTGTGTATGCATTCCATAGAAGCGGCTCACGCTTCAGGGATATTTGATGTTATTATTATCTCCACTGATTCTGAGGAAATTGCAGA
>CAILMK010000340.1 GCA_903835275.1 uncultured bacterium
CTTCACGGGGGTTTAGAAACTTTGAGAGATTTAGAATTAATGCCCTCTTTCATTATGGTAAACTGACCCTTTTTCCACTAAAATTCTCGTAGAACCATTTTTTCAAACATTCTGAACATATATTTATAGCAAAGTAAAAAGATTTGATGCTTAATGAAGATGATTTGCGTTACCCTATCGGTAAGTTCCACTATTCCAATGAAACAAGTTGGGACGAACTGAAAAAAGCCATTAAAGATATAGCCGTATTACCATCCTGGCTAACGGAAACCGCCGAAGATATCCAGGAAGACCAACTTTCAAATACCTACAGGGATGAAAGCTGGAATATCCGGCAGATCATTCATCATATTGCAGATAGCCATACAAATGCCTATATCCGTTTTAAACTGGCACTTACTGAAGACCGGCCTACAATAAAGCCCTACAATGAAAATTTGTGGTCGGCATTGCACGACGCTAAGCATCTTGAAATACAACCCTCACTATATATTATAGAAGGAATTCACGACCGTTGGGTTTCCATCATGGAAAACCTGGAACCTGAGGATTTTAAAAGAGAATATTACCATCCCGAACTGTATCGCCTGATTAGCTTATCAGAATGTGTCATGCTTTATAGCTGGCACGGGCGGCATCATTTGCGCCATATACAAATGGCGCTGGAAGTAAACGTATAAACACAATCAAACTCATTGCACTTCTGCCGGGAATTCCAAGTCTTATGATTTGGAATTCCCGGTTTTTGGAAAAGGGTTTAGGGGGGGGAATTGTAGAGACGCGATTTATCGCTTCTCTGGGTAGCAATTTCGATCAGCACGACAGACGCGATAAATCGCGTCTCAACGGGAAAACATTGTTTAATGCCGGGACCCCATATGCATCAAAAGAAGAACCAAGCCAAAAAAAAGCAACAATCCAGCAATGGCAAAGCCATTTTGCTGTTCTGAACTCATTTTTTCAACGTTATTATCATATTTATTTATAGTAAATATAAGAACCGATAGACCGCCGGCAAAACAAATGATAATCCATAACCATTCATTTCGAATAAATTTGATTTCTAGTTTATCACAGATCAAAAAGACACCAATTACAACAAATAGTCCTGCAGCAAGATAGCCTCTGAATTGTACATTAAGAATGTCGTCGCCTTTAGTTGGGAATTTCAAATTCCATAACAAAAATAGTAATCCTATTACAACACTTCCTATCCCCCAGAGAATTTGATGTTGTTCAATTAATTTTTCCATAAGGAGATTCTCATAGAATGATTTGTTGATATTTTATTCAACTTTTCAACCTTACAACCATTATATCTGCGCAGCAATCAGCAGGTCTATTTCCTTGTAGGGAATATGAAACCTTTCGCCGAGATGCTTGCTGGTAAGGTTGCCCTTGTAGATATATACGCCGTGACGCACACCTTCCTTATCCCAGAGGAAATTCTTGATGCCACCGTAGTCGCCTATATCAATAAGTATAGGAGCAAATATATTGCTGAGTGCATACGATGCTGTCCTTGCCACGCGGGAAGGAATATTGGGAACGCAATAATGAATTACGCCGTGTTTTTCAAAAATAGGATTGGTATGGTTCGTCACTTCAGATGTTTCAAAACAACCGCCCTGGTCAATGCTTACATCGACTATAACAGTTCCGGATTTCATTTCCATGACCATTTCTTCCGTCACCACGCAGGGAGTGCGTCCTTCATCAGCGCGTATCGCGCCGATGACGACATCTGCAGTGCGTAAAGCGCGCAATAATATATTCGGGTGCATAATGGATGTGTAAACACGTGCACCAAGGTTATTCTGCAAACGCCTTAGTTTATACAATGAATTATCAAATACCTTTACTTCCGCTGCCATGCCGAATGCCGCACGTGTTGCAAAAAGTCCGACGGTTCCTGCACCTAAAATCACCACTTCTGACGGTGGAATTCCGGAAATACCTCCGAGCATTACCCCTTTGCCGTGATTGATATTACTGAGATATTCCGCTGCAATTTGTATAGATGCGCTGCCCGCAATTTCACTCATGGACTGGATAACAGGATAAATACCGCCTTCGTCCTTGAGGCTTTCGTAGCATATAGCAGTAACTTTCTTTTTCATCAGCAGCTTGATCTGCTCCTGTGAAAGCATGGTAAGGTGCAACGCTGAAATAATGCACTTTCCTTCCTCTATCATTTCAATTTCCTCCATGGTGGGAAATGAAACTTTCATTATAATATCCGCCTTGTAAACTTCTTTCC
>CAILMK010000341.1 GCA_903835275.1 uncultured bacterium
ATTATCCGCAGGAATATAAGGTTGCGGAAATCCCCTTGGAATGGTAATGGAATAAGGTGTTGTTTGGTTAGTTGGAGTAATAACTTCAGGTGCAACATTTTTCTTGCAGGACATTGCAAGCAGAAGTATGGCAATGCTTCCCATCGCTATCAGCCTTGCTGAAAAGGAGAATTTTAATAAGGAAAATTTCTTCATGCTTATTGTTTCTTACTTAGTGCAAGAACCATGCTATTCATAATCTTTACACCCAGGAGGCCTTCCGGGATATTTCCCTGACTCATGTGGGTATAGTTTTCTGTTTGAAGATTAGTAGTATAGCTTGAATTATTGAATATTTTATCCGCATCCAGAAGGATGGTAATATCATGGCTTTGCCCTTTGTCAATACTGAAATTATCTGTGAAAGCAACTTCCCGGTTAAGAGAATCATAGCCCGTATGATAACTGAAGGGATCTGTGGGAGTTGAAGGAACTTTGGCAGTATCTACATCACCGGTAATAATTGCAATACGATAAACTCCATAAGAGGTAGCGCTCATATCCCAGTACATGCCCCTGTTAAATCCAAGGGGACTACCTACAGGGTAATCAACGTCTGCTTTACCGGTTTGTGCCGGCTCCAGGTTTTTGGGTACGCCAAGCGTAAAACGCAAGGCTGTGTAGGTTCCGGCAGTGGTTGTAAAACTAAAAGAGGTTCCTACGGTTGCAGGATCATGCGTTGGGTCGTCTTTATTGATATTATCATCAAAGTTTACCAAAATAATATCCTTCAGGCTGACTTCAGTTCCGTCGGTTTTAACCAGTCTTGGATTGCCTGCATAAAAAGTAAGATAGTTGATGAAATACCTCTGTCCGTTGGTATTAGCTACAGTTTGGTTAAAAACCAGCGGATTTCCATTGGCTACCAGGTTAAAATGAACATTTACAGTCGGTGCAGCAGGGGGAGCAACAACCTGTACATCGCGTCTTTTACACCCTGAAAAGCCCAATATGAATAAGGCTAGTAATACAATCAGGAAGGTGTTGAAATTCAGTTTTCTCATTTTCACAATTTTGGCAATTGAGTATCAAATATAACAAATTATTAAATATGCAAGTTCATGACTTTAAATTTTTTAGTATTTTTACATCTCAAATAAGCCAATAGTATGAAAAACCAACTCATTCTCTTTATTGCCCTGTTTTATTTTTCATTCAGTTTTGCCCAAAAAGTAACTTATTTCCCCAATACACAGGAAGTCAGGTTTTTAAATACCAAAGGGGATACCCTTCATAATCCATTCGTGGGAGGTATGGCAAATCCCACCTTTTCAAATATTGATTTTAACTTTGATGGCATAAATGACCTTTTTCTTTTTGATCATTCTGACAGCACCGTAGCACCCTACATTAATGATGGTAATGGCAGATTTACATATGCACCGGAGTACATAAATTTTTTCCCTTCTTTCAGGTACTGGGCATTTCTAAGGGATTATAACCACGATGGCAAGCCTGATATTTTTGGTTATACGCACCAACAAGGAGGTGCAGGGATTGAAGTGTGGAAAAATGTTTCATCGGGTGGCACCTTGAAATTTGAAATGGCAAATCCGTATTTGAATACATCGCATATATTATGTAATTGTATCAATGCGGGACAGGTATTCATTGACCCTGTGAATATGCCATCCATTG
>CAILMK010000342.1 GCA_903835275.1 uncultured bacterium
CACGGAAATTATCCATCATTGCAGGCCCCATGATACCATCAGGATAACCGGGATAATTTTCTACATCGGTGGTGATCATCAATTGACCGCCGGGTTGCATGCCGGTGTACATGACAGGTTTCATTTCCGCACGTGCTGAATATATGGCCGCTGTGTATCCCGCAGGACCTGAACCTATGATCAATACCTTTACCTTCTCTATAGTATTCACTTTCTTCTGAATTTAATTTTTTCAATTATTCTTCTTTCTCTCCCTTTAACCCCTATCCGCCGCGGCGGACCATAAAGGGGACTTTCCCATTATAATTAATGGCTTGAAGCGCTTCCCCTTTAGGGGCTAGGGGTAACGAGTTTTAATTCTCGTGTATCGTCACTTTCTCCATCTTGTCACCTTGCTTGATGTCATTCAGGAATTCCAGTCCTTCCACTACCCTGCCGAAGCAAGTATGATTCCTGTCCAAATGTGCGGTAGTATTCCTGCTGAGCACAATAAAGAATTGTGATCCGCCGGTATCGCGACCTGCGTGTGCCATGGAAAGAACTCCTGTATCGTGGAATTGATTATCGCCATCGAGTTCGCATTTGATCCTGTAACCGGGACCACCTGCACCTGTTCCTGTTGGATCTCCGCCTTGAATTACAAAACCCGGAATCACACGGTGAAAAGTCAATCCATCGTAATAACCTTTCTTTGCAAGATCCACGAAATTCTTTACCGTATTCGGTGCATCCTTATCGTAAAATTCTATTTTCAGTGTACCTCTGTTGGTAACCATTTCTGCTGTTGTCATGTCTATATTTATTTATAAATTATTAAAGTTAATTATGCATGCTCTGCATGTGCAGCTATTGTAAAGTTGGAATGAAAATCTTTTAATACTTCTTCATTCACTACTGCCTTGCCTGTTTCAAATTTGTTCCAGTTCTTCAAAGTCTCATCTGCATAATGGTGCAGCGATTTCAATTGCTCTTCTGTAAATATCCCCGTCTTTTCCATCAGGCTTTGCGCCACTGCATATTGAGGTCCCATCAATCCGTCATCAATCTTGATGCAGCAACCCATTTTTTCCTGAATGAATCCAATAGAGTAAATTCCGTCCGCGCCTGTTTTGCCGAACATGCGTTTGCCACAGATGTCCATTAGTTCGGTGCAATACCTGTCAGTACCAGCCACCATGAAAGGGTATGAGGTTACAGCTTCCACAACTGTATTGATAGCCTTCTGTCTTTTCTCTGAGAATTTATGAGGATCCGTTAAATTCTTATAAGCAATTGCCTGGTTATATACCGGGAAGGAAAATATCGGTGCGGAACATCCGTCCATCGCAGTGACCATCTTCTCTTCAGGGTATTCATGTACTTCAGCTGCAATGGTTTTGATCATCTTCTGAATAGGATGGCTTGGCTCCATATAGCTTGCAGTATCCAGTCCCAGGAACTTGCACAAGGCAAGGAATCCTGCGTGCTTGCCCGAACAATTGTTGTGAATATGCTCCGGAGAACGATCTGCTTTGATAAGCTTGTTCCTGTCCTCATTCAACGTGGGGTATTGAGCCCCGCATTTCAAGGCTGATTTATTCATGCCAATCTTGGCAAGAATGGAATTAACTACCCTCAGATGCTCTGTTTCCCCGTTATGGGAACCGCACATAATGGCAATTTCTTCAATGGTAAAGCCGTATTTTTCCACCGCACCGGATTCCAGCAGCGGCAGTATTTGTATCAGTTTCAGGGCAGAACGAGGGTAGCAAACCTGCTCCACATCACCCATTGAGAAAACAATATGATTATCACGGTCTACGAGGCAGATAACCCCGCGGTGAAAACTTTCTAGAACCTTATCGCGATAGCGCTCAACGAGAATTGGATTTGACATCGAATATTTATCTTCCCGCAAAATTAGTCTTTTGCTATGAGAAAAAAAAGACTTCCTTTTCAGAGTTAATGAACAAAGAATCAGCATTAACCCATTAAAGTATATAAATTAATTCAGCTCTTTGATGAGTCTATCCATATCCGGAGACATTTTCTTTTTTGCTTGCTCTAATGCCAGTCTAAATGCTGTTAAATATGTAACTTTTTGAAGATATTGATAACCATCATACAAACTGTTCTTTAGAGCACAATTACCGGTACCCGTATAACTTCCAATTAAGCGTCTATTGCTGTTTAAAACATCAATTTGCACTTCAATATCTGAAAAATGTTTTATTGTAGTAAATCCCAAAAACATAAAAGGAATGACAACTCCCAATCTCATTCGATCAGCATCTCTAATTGTATTTATTTTCAATACAATATATCCTTTTTTATCAGTATAAGGATTAGTGATATTCTGAGTTATTTCTTTATCAAAAATAGTTGAGAGATCATTCGGGCTTAGTCCAATAAAAGTACCTTGTGGGGTTACAAGAAAAATATGGTTATTTTCTATTTGCTTTTCCATTGCAGGCAATTTTGGACTAAGAGAATAATCGCTTGCCTGCATTAACTTTGGATCAAAAGGCTTGCAACTTGCTAATAAACCGATTGTGACAAGAATGAATAATAGTTTTTTCATAAATAAGGGATTTGTTTTCTTTTCCATCTTCCCGCAAAATTAGGCTTTTGAATTCATAAAAAGAAGGGGCATGAGACAAGGGACAAATTGAAATATTGAATAATAAATAATGAATATTGAATATTGAAGTCAAACTCAGGATTCCGCTTTAGCCAGCGTCCACTTGCGCCTTCCGGTAACTAATCACGAGCGGACGCTCCTGTCTGCCGACAGGCAGGCGCGATAGCGTAGGCATAAACCTCAATCCCTCAATTATTTAATTTTCTTAATAACTCAATCACCACTTCTTCTTGCTGCAAAGCCATTTATTTTTTGGCTTTCTAAGATCCTTTACTTCGCCAATATTTCCGATCTGTCCATTTTGGGGTGGATTGATGACCTTGAATTTATTGAGCGCTACGTTGTGATTGCAGTATAGATAGACGATGAAGGTTTCCTTTGGCCAGTCGCAGGCATCCCAGATCATGTAATGGTATTGGGGCGAATAAATCTTTTCTTTCCGGTATAATTTCCCGTCAGGATGATGAATTTCCAGATACCCGGCTACTGAATCGTAAGGGTTAAATTGAATTTGAAGCGGACAATGAAGATAAGGAAGAGCATTTTGATTCTGTGGATTTTTCTGAATCTTCCTGGCTTGATTTTTTATAGAATCCTGTGTCCTGTCCTGTGAAAATACGGATGTATTTAAAGTGAAGAACAGGAATATAATTAACGAGGATTTAAGCATGACCACTAAGAGTCAAGTTTCGTGCCGATTTTGTCGATTAAATGATAACATAAATAAGCTGTCATTCAGGAGGAACCTTGCCAGTATTCATGATGAATTAGAAAATTGCTAACGAGTAGACGCAACCACTGACACGCGTTTTTTTCTTTGATTAAAGTTTATCTGTAGCACTGGAAAGTTTCCTCCTGAATGACAGAACTCGATTCGCATTTCAATTAATTATTCCCCAACAACCCTTGCTCCAGGTCTTCATCAGCGGGTTCAGGACCGAACCAGATGCCGAACAGTGCTTTTTTGAATGGATATCCGGGAATGGTAATCCGTTCCTTGCCATTCCTGCGGATCACAATGCCTTTATCAACTATGTAAGTAAGGTCGTATTCATCCCCTACCTTGATCTTTTCACTAAAAGCCTTTACAATATCATCAATTTCCTTTTCCAATGGCGCGGAATTCCCACCCATGGACGTCTTGAAACCATCCCTTAAGGCACCTTCCATTTTCTCGTTGGTAATATGACTGGAAACTATGTGGATTTTCATGGACATTTCTTCATTGGCATCCACGATCTTCTTCGGATCCTTTTCCTTGCGTTTCAGATATAGTGCGCCATAGTAGAGATCGATGAAATATTTTGACCTTATTCCCGTACCATTCAAAATAAGCTTTTCCTTTCCTGCCATGAAACTGTCCGGCATGGTTACGTCCTTCACCTGTACTGGCATAAATGCCATGAGCGAACAAAAGACAAGCAGAGAGCAAAATATTTTCATCAGTTTGTTTGGTACTATTTAATCTCAAATCTACAAAAATCTGAAGCAATCAAGTATTTAACAATTTCTTGTTGCCGGGAGTTGCAATACGGTACACCGATGGTAGCTGAATTCATTAATAATGCCTTCTTCTACAAATACATCTGTAATAAATTTTAAAATAACCCAACGTATTTGCCATTGGTAAGTTTCCTGGGACTTCCTCCATTTTCATCATAAAGCGTACACGAAAAAGATAACGTGACTGCTGTAATAAGGCTATTATCCGGTTCTTTATAAACAACAGCATTTTCTATTTGAAAGCTACTGTTTAACTGGTCGCCTGTTGAACTATACCATGTATTGCCATTAGGATCCAACCATGTTATCGAAACTCCATGAAGATTTTCGTAACCGAAAATTTTTGTATATAACCTGCTTCCATTCCTAAAGAAATATTTTAGAGAATCAACATTTTTTATGTTGTTCTCGTCCGTAGTACCAATGTTAACTTCAATATAATCTTTGTGTGATAGTGTATCATATAAGCTCGAAGAAAAGTCTCCCGTTTGAGGAACTAAAGATGCAGGCTCCAAATGGTTTGAATCTGCAGAATAAGAATAAATATTTCCCCCTATTATAGCGTTAAATTTAAACGCCGGGAATGGATCAGTAACAGGATTTGCCGCAACAGATGCAGGGGGACGATATTGTTCTCTTTTTTTTGAACAGGAAATCCCAACTATCAGCATCAAAGCAATTGCAAGCGTGCAGATTATTCTTTGTACCATTCGTTTTTCTTTAATGCAAATATAGGAAGAAAGTATAAAGCAGCTTACAGACATGCCATTTCTTGAAGAAATGGCATGTCTCCGGATATTCAAACTTCTGCATCATTTTGTTGTTACAACTGAG
>CAILMK010000343.1 GCA_903835275.1 uncultured bacterium
GCCTAAAATTTTGGTATCATTTCTGGTACTGAGGCTCATAACCTTTTTTGTATCTAAAACGTATCATGGAGTCATCCGGTATACAAGTACCCAGGATGCCAAGCGTATTTTCCTCGCACTTACGGGCGGTACTCTGGTATATGCCAGTTTTAACTTCATATGGTATTTCAATAAGGGAGAAGAGTTGGTTCCCTGGTCAATAGTTATATTCGAATATTTTTCCACCGCTTTGATGATGAGCTCTTTCCGCTTATTTGTCAAGATCGTTTATGCTGAAATCAAGACAATTGATGTTGAAAGAAAGAACATGGTGGTTTATGGTGCTGGCGAATCTGGTCTGATTACTAAACGTACTGTGGACCAGGATAAGGATAGCAGGCTTAAAGTCATATGCTTCCTTGATGATGATCCAAAGAAAAGAGAAAAAACCCTTGAAGGTTTAAAGATATATCATACGTTTCAGGATTTTGATTTGATCCTTAGCAAATTCAAAGTAGATGAACTAATTATTTCCATTCAGGACCTGAACAGAAAAAGAAAAGAGGAAATTGTTGATATGTGCCTCAAGCACAAGATCATCGTTAAAACTGTTCCTCCTGCTACGGACTGGATCAATGGGGAATTCAGCGCTAAGCAATTAAAGAACATTAAGATAGAGGACCTCTTAGAACGTGATCCTATTGAACTTGACCAGGAAGCCATTTCCGGTCAATTGAATGACAAGGTGGTACTTATTACAGGAGCCTGCGGATCTATAGGAAGCGAATTGGTAAGGCAGGTGATAAAATTTTATCCTCGCCTCGTAGTTCTTGTGGACCAGTCAGAAACTCCACTGTATGAACTACAGCTTGAATTGAAGGAAAAAAGCAATTATGTGGATTTTAAGGTTGCGATAGCAGATATTCGGAATTACGATAGAATGGAGGACATTATTTCCACATATCGTCCGGAGATTATTTATCATGCAGCTGCCTATAAGCACGTTCCATTGATGGAAGAAAATCCAAATGAGGCTGTTTGCACAAATGTTGGAGGGACGCGTAATGTTGCCGATCTTGCTGTGAAGCACCATGTGGATACATTCGTGTTTATTTCCACGGACAAGGCAGTGAATCCTACCAATGTTATGGGTGCAAGTAAAAGGATCGCTGAAATTTACGTTCAATCACTGAATGCAGAACTTGAAAGAAGAAAGGGTATTCACCATACAAGGTTCATAACTACCCGTTTCGGTAATGTATTGGGCTCCAATGGCTCGGTACTTCCCCGTTTCAGGAAGCAATTGGAAAGCGGCGGCCCTATTACTGTAACGCATCCTGAAATAACGCGTTATTTTATGACGATTCCCGAATCCTGTCAATTGATCCTTGAAGCCGGAATGATGGGCAGGGGTGGAGAGATCTATGTTTTTGACATGGGTGAATCCGTGAAAATTGTAGACCTTGCCCGTAAAATGATCAGCTTGTCAGGTTTCAAAATTGGCCAGGATATCCAGATAGTATATACAGGGTTGCGTCCGGGAGAGAAGATCAGGGAAGAACTTTTGAATAACAAGGAAAAAACACTTGCAACCCACCATCCCAAGATTATGATAGGCAAGGTGCGTGAATATCCTTTTGACCTGGTTGAAAAAGAAACCAATGAAATATTACAAATGCCGGGAAATTCAAAGGAAAAGGAGATCGTTGCAAAGATGAAATCCATTGTTCCTGAATTCCTTTCTAATAATTCAATTTTTGAAGAACTGGATAAAATTCCTTTTTCTTCAGAATTGAACATCAAAAATTAATGTTCCTGAAAAATTAATTCTATATTTGCCGTTCAACTTAACGCTATGAAAAGACAATATTTAATCCTGTTTCTATTATCCGCACTCGTTATCGGTTTTTCCTGCTCTAAGAAAAAGTCCGATACTCCAACTACTACCAGTACAAGTACAACCGGTTCTACCACAAGTACTACTAGTACAACTAGTACCACGAGCACTACCAGTACCTTGCCTACTGCCAATTCCATGGGGATGGTGGCTATTGCCGGGAATCAGAATGATTCAGCAATTAATATGCAGTTGAATTTTCAACCCAAACATATTACAAACAGTACAACCACAGTGAATGGTACTGTAACACCGATTACATCCAGTATTTCAATATTTTGTGATACAGTCCGTGCATCAAATGGAGACTCTTTTTCAGTGGACATTACCATGAATATTAACAGTGATACAAAGCAAGTCTATACTGTTGATGGCTCTACCAATTCCATTACGATTTATTTTACAGATGTTTCCAATAGGGGACGTGGAGGAAAGAATAAAGCGAATATCCTTTATGGACAAGCATATGATGGAGCCAACGGGGTTATAGATCTTCAATCTTCCGGTGCTCAATTTCAAGTTAAAGATGGTGGAATTTGCATGGGTAAATTCAACGCGTACTTCAGTATTGCCGGAGATAAGCATAGCGGATTTACTGTTAATGCTAACAGTGGACTTTTCTCCACCATAGTAGCCATAACTAAATAATTAGAACTTTAATTTATACTGAAACCCGCTTTTTTAGCGGGTTTTTTTTGTTGCTATTTTCACCGATTGATTGTCAAAATCTACATTTCGCGTCTGCGGAAGGAAAATATTTTGAAGCATCCAAACCAAAACTCAAATATATTACTATCTTTGCCTAACGAACGTTAGCTAATATGGCAGAGTTGATTCAGAAAACGCGCAAAGAGCATATCCGTGAAGTAGCTGAAAGCCTTTTCAGAAGGCAGGGTTATCCTGCTACTTCCATGAGGCAATTGGCTGGTGAATTGGGTATTGAAGCGGCAAGCGTTTATAGCCACATCAAATCCAAGGAAGAAATACTCAGGGATATTTGCTTCGATATGGCTAAGGAGTTCTTCAATGAGGCTGAGATCATTCAGAATCTGAATATGGATGCGGAGTCGCGCCTGAGGGCAGCCATTACGGCACATATTAAAGTTATAACGCACAATATTGATGCGTCAGCTGTTTTCTTCCATGACTGGAGGCATTTAAGCGAACCCTATATAAATGACTTCAGGGTTTTGCGCATGCAATACCAAACCTATTTGCGATCCATTATCAAGCAGGGAATTCTTGAAGGCGTTTTCAATAAATCTGATGAAAAATTTACGGTGCTGACCATTCTCTCCGCTATGAACTGGACCTATGAATGGTACAAACCTGATGGTAAAATGACCTATCAGGAAATAGCCAATAACCTGGCTGATATTTTAATTAACGGACTAAAAAATTCTTAATAACCTATAAACATTAGATATTATGTACGGAGGTGGTTACGTAGACGAAAAAGAAAGGGCGAAGGATCCTATTATAAAGGACGATCCTGAAAAACTCGCCATTTTTGAGGCAAGGATTGCAGCAGGTGAAAAAGTGGAGCCCAGCGACTGGATGCCTGCCGATTATCGCAAGCAATTGATCAGGATGATTGAGCAGCATGCCCATTCTGAGATCATTGGTGCTTTGCCTGAGGGAACATGGATCACACGTGCACCAAGTTTCAAGCGCAAAATGGCGATCATGGCAAAAGTGCAGGATGAAATTGGCCACGGACAAATGCTGTATAGTGCTTGTGAAACATTAGGCAAGTCTAGGGAGGAAATGCTGAACGATCTTATTTCAGGCAAGAGCAAATATTCAAATGTGTTTAATTACCCTGCCAAAACCTGGGCGGATGTTGCAGTAATAGGCTTCCTGATTGATGCAGCTGCCATAGTAAACCAGGTGCTAAATAGCAAGGGTTCGTATGGACCTTATTGCAGGGCACTTGAAAGGATTTGCTACGAGGAAGCATTCCATCTTAAGCAAGGACATGATGCATTCGTAGCCCTCGCAGTAGGAAGTCCTTCCCAAAGGGCAATGCTGCAGGATGCACTTAACCGCTGGTGGAAACCGATCATTCACTTTTTTGGTCCGTCTGATAAGATGAGCGTGCATACAGAAAGGCTTATGCGCTGGAAGGTGAAAATGGCTTCCAATGATGATATGCGTAACCAGTTTTTAAGTACTTATGTACCTAAAATAAGGGAACTGGGATTGACTATTCCTGATCCTGATTTAAAGAAAGATGAAGTTACCGGTGAATGGACTTTTGGTGATCCGGACTGGGATGAATTTTTCCGGGTTATCAATGGTGACGGGCCGTGCAATAAAGAACGCCTGGCAGTACGCTGGTGGGCTGCTGAACATGGTAAGTGGGTTAGGCGCGCATTACTGAATCCAAATGAAAAATACGTGGTGCCGTTGGCATAATTAATAACTTATAACTCATAATTTATAACTCATAACTATCAAATGAATATTATCAGTTTAGATCCGAGGGTAAACAGGATGGGCCTCAATACAGACGAAACAGGAGCTCCAATTTCTGCTAATGAAGAGGGAAGTACTTATGAAGTATTTCACCAGAAAAAGAAAGGAGCGCAGCATACACACGTTGGTATTGTTCATGCTCCAAATCCGGAAATGGCAATTTTAATGGCAAAGGAAAGCTTTGCAAGAAGAGGGCAAACCTCTAATATTTGGGTGGTAAAAAGCTCAGATGTTTATGCAACAAGTTATGAAGATGCTGATATGTTTGACACAACACCTGAGAAGGTTCATCGCGAAGCATCTGCATACAAATTAAGAGACAAAATTGAAAACTATAAAGAACAACACAATGGCTGAGAAAGAATACACAGAAGCATTGAAGGAATTGCTTTACAAGATGGCAGATGACCAGTATATATTTGGTCACCGTACCTCTGAATGGATAGGTATAGGCCCTATTCTTGAAGAAGATATCGCCTTTGGTTCACTGGCACAAGATAAGGTAGGTCACGCCTACAATCTTTACCAGTTATTGAATAACCTTGGCGAAGCCGATGCAGACAAGCTTGTTTTCGGACGCGAGGAAAAGGAATATAAATGTTCTCATTTATCAGAATTGCCCATTGGGGAATATGATTTCGCAATAGTGCGTCATTTTCTTTTTGATCATGCTGAATACTCAAGATTCGGTATACTGGAAAGCAGTTCTTACCAGCCTCTTGCCAATCTTGCCCGCAAATTCAGGACAGAGATCAAGTACCATATTTTTCATGCAAATACCTGGCTAAAACAATTAGCCAATGGAAATGAGGAAAGCAAAAATAAAATGCAATCAGCATTGAATTATGCATATCCTTATGCAATGGGGATTTTTGAAGAGGGTCCTTATGAAGATGTATTGAAATCAGAGGGTATTTTTCAGGGTGAGGCAGCTTTGAAAAACCAATGGCTGGAGAATGTAAATTCCTTCATTGAAAGTACAGGACTGAAAGTCCCTGAAGTTAAAGATACAACTATAGGAATGGGTGGAAGAAAGGGTTATCATACCGAATATTTTGTTCCGCTTCTCAAAGAAATGAAAGAAGTATTTGTAACC
>CAILMK010000344.1 GCA_903835275.1 uncultured bacterium
CTCATCCGCTTTCCAGACACCTTTATCTATGCTGCCATCTGCTCCATACATGGTGCCCTCGCCATTGCGCTGGTCGCTCTCCCAATTACCTACGTATCTGCCACCGCTTGGCCAAAACATAATACCCATTCCGCTAAAATAATTGGCTTTGAATTCACCTTCGTATTTTCTACCGTCGGGATATGAAATAGTACCGAATCCATCGTATTTATCTTCCTTAAAATCGCCTTCGTATTTTTTGCCTGTGGAAAATGTCATGGTTCCCTTGCCACTAAAATCCCCATCCTTGAATTCGCCTTCATATCTTCTTCCGTCTGCATACGTTAATATACCGCGTCCGTTGTATTTGTCATTGGCAAACATCCCGTCATACTTCTTGCCATCAGGGAATAAGAGGACGCCATGCCCGTTGAAATTATTATTGGATAGTTCGCCTATATATTGCATTCCATCAGCGAAGGTAAGAGTCCCTTTTCCGCTGTATTTATCTTCAGAAAATTCCCCTTCGTATTTTTTTCCTGCAGATGTTGTGAATATACCTTCACCGTCACGTGCATCGTATTTCCAGGCGCCTACGTATTTGTCGCCGTTCGGCCATGTCATGGTTCCCTGTCCGCTGAAATCACCGCTGAGGAATTGACCATCATATTTCCTTCCATCCGGATACGTATATACGCCATGACCGTTAAATTTATCATTACTAAAATCCCCTTCGTAAATGCGTCCTGTCTTTTCCTTCAATGTGCCTCTGCCTTGTTTTTGGCCATTCACCATTTCACCTTCATAAGTGCTTCCATCCGGATAGGATTTTACCGTTTTCTCTTGCGAGAAAGCAGCAACTGATACAAGTAAGCATAGCAATGTAATAATGTTTCTCATAATTTCTCTCTTCTTTGTTTCTGGTTATATATGCGTTTACGCTCCAAAACTACATACAAAAATGCTTCATTTTCAAAGGAAAGGCATAATTTTCTTACAATTTGCAACAAAAAAGCCCGGATTTGCCGGGCTTTCTAAAACTTTTAGGGTCTATTTTCACTCATTAGGCCTGCCACCACCAGGGTTACCTTGTCTTCCCTGCATTTTTTTGGCTTCCAAATCAGTATACTTGGACATTTGTTCTTTATTAAGTATACCGGCTAATTTATCGTCCCTGTCTTTTCTGATTGCCTGCATCTGCGGACGCATGGCTTCTTTGTCTCCGTTGCCATTTTTACGGACCTCCATCATTTTCTGACGGGAATCCTTTTCAATAGCCAATACTTTTTGTGCCAGGTCATCATTGATGCCGAGGTCAGATTTAAGTTTTTCAATCCGTTCCTTTTCCTTGGCAGCCGCCTTATCCTGGGCATGAAGGGTAACGGAACTTGCAAATAATAGCATGCAAAATATGCTTATATACTTTGCGCGTGATTTCAAATTTTTCATTTCCAATTTAATTTAAAGTTATGTTAGCTTGGATTGAAAGAGCGGCAAATAGTTTAATAACTGAGATCAGACAATAAAAAAGGCGACACACGTTTATGCCGCCGGTGTCGCCAAAAGAAATATAGAAGATGTTGTTTAATGCTCTAATTTAACCCGCAAAGGTTCATCGGTACCATTGGACAAGGTAATTATATAGGTTCCGTGAGGGAATTCTGATAACATACCTATGGTCTTGGTTACTTCGCCTTCCCTGGCGGTGAATTTATCCTTGTAAACAGACCTGCCTGTAATATCAGTCATATTGATAGTATAGTCGCATTCGCATTTTGCAACAAAAACAATTTTAAGGGACTCCTTGAAAGGATTAGGATAGACAGCAATATTTCCTGTTTCGGTTTTCAGCCAGATCTTCCCACTTGCATTCTTTGAATGTGCCTTTGCATTCAGTGAGCAGATGATGAGAAGCAAAATTGAAAACAGAATAAGTACTGAAAAGGAATGTAAAAGTCTTTTCATAAATTGTTTTAATAGTTATAAACTCCGGGGCAAATTTATACTCATAAAAAAGCGGATCCCGGATTGGAAAATGGCAAAACCTTACATTTGGAAGGCTTTGCCATTTTTCAGGTCCTATAAATAGTCATTATCAGGGAATAAGAATTTTTACCAATGCTAAATTGGTTTAAGTCAATGTTTTTATGAGTTGAATATGATATCAATATTCAGTTTCAAGAAATATTTTGAAATAGGATGGTTTTAAGAATGCTTATTTCAGAGTAATAATTGGCTTTTTGCGTACATTTGGACTCTAAAACAAACAACGCTATGACTAAAATTCTAAAATTTCAGGGGAAATTTCCTGGAAAATCAATGGTGCTGGCAATTTTTGCCCTGTTCGTGGGTATTGCTTCACTTTCTGCAGGAGGGCTCAATGGTACTTATACCATTAACAAGACAAAGCCTGCAAGTGCCTCAAATTACATAAGCTTTAATGATGCGGATTCCGACATGTCTTATGGCAGCCGTGCCAGCGGTGGCACAGCCAATGGGCCAGGTGTTGCCGGCCCTGTGGTATTCAATGTTGCGGATGGTATTTATTACGAGCAGCTCACTGTTTTGCCAAAAACAGGGGCATCTTCTACCAATACAATCACTTATCAGTCAGCAAGCAAGGATAGCTCCAAGGTAATCCTGACTGATACAATCACGGGAGGTAGCTCCGGAACTCCCGGCTATACTTTGCACCTTGATAATGTTTCATTTATGCATTTCAACCAGATTACATTCAAGCAGGGTCCTGATATTGCAGGAAGCTATGATTATGTAGTTATAGTTGATGACCAGTCAGACAGTAATGTATTCTCAAATTGCCAGATCATCGGTAACCAGCTTAGCGGCCAGTCTTTCCTTTGTGTTCTTCTTTATTCAGGAGGAAGTACCGACCAGTACAATACTTTTTATAATA
>CAILMK010000345.1 GCA_903835275.1 uncultured bacterium
AAAGTTGAACCTCACGTCCGCTTTCTGTAAGTGCCTTTATCTGGGACTTGGAAACTGTGGAAATTGCAAGAATTGCAATGAGTAAGAATAAGCTTTTGAACATATATGGATTGTTTTAATCAGCACAAAAATACTTAAAAATAACAATAAAATTATCTTCGCAATGTGACAACACTCCAGCTGTCAACTCGTGAAAAATTATTTGTTGGGCTCCTGCCCAACACTACAATCGTGGCTGCAGCCTCGAAACAGCACAATGTTTTTTTGTTGTTAAGGGGATTTCCGTATTTTTACAGGCAACATTAAAATAATATTCAATCATGAAAAAGTACTCAATCATTTCCCTTCTCGCCATCATTATCGGAATCACTTATTTTGTTGTTCGTGCGCATGCAAAACCACAAGCATCAATGCATGAGGTTATGAATATAAGCTATACCTTAAATTCAAGAGAGTTGACAGTTTCAACATCAGATGGGAATGATGAAAGAGTTAAATTATCCGATACCCGGTTAAGCTTAGTTTTAGCTAAGATTAGGGACTATCAAGATCTGGGTTGGACTATAAAATCATTATCCAGATCAGGGAATGCTTATAATCAATTTTACGATTATTTGCTCGAAAGGTAAAATAATGCTCTAACGAACATGAATGATACTAACCAGTAATGGAGCCCAATAGAAGAAGGAAAATAATTTGTACTTTTACACCAAACTTTAAATAAAATTCAATCATGAAAAAGTACACGATCATTTCTTTATTCGCCATTATTATTGGTATTACTTATTTTGTTGTTCGCGCACAGGCAATGCCACAAGGCGCAAAACATGAGTTGATGAATGTGCATTACGACAATTATTATCAAGATGAGTTAAATATATCTACAGCAGATGGAAAATTTGAAAAAATAAATTTAGCAAAAGGGAAAAAGAAAGAAGATATTAGCCAGGTTCTAATGAAGATGAAAGAATTTGAAGAACAAGGATGGATCTTTAAATCATTAAGTGTAGCACCTTATGGTAGTGTTGGGGCATATACTATTTACAACTATTCATTTGAAAGGTAAAACAATGCTGTCGCAGAAAACCCCTCCGGCTTTCAGCCACCTCCCCTAAAAACAGGGAGGAGGGGTTATACCTCGAAACAGTACAACATTTTCCCTGTTCAATGATTACTATTGACTGTTAACTGAAAGCTCCTATATTTGCACTCACCAAATCACTCCATCACTCACTCAAAAACTGGCCATGACAAAGCTCAGCGTTAACATCAATAAAATAGCCCTGGTACGCAATTCGCGCGGAGGGAATAATCCTGATCTTATCAAGGTGGCTACCGATTGTGAATTTTTCGGCGCGCAGGGAATCACTATACATCCCCGCCCCGATGAAAGGCATGCGCGCTATGCGGATGTATTTGCATTGAAGGAAGTGGTAAAAACAGAACTGAATATAGAAGGGAATCCCAATACCAAATTCATGGAGGTGGTACTGGCGGCAAAACCTCACCAGGTAACGCTTGTGCCGGATGCCCCTGATGCACTCACTTCTGATAATGGATGGAATACGATAAAGTACAAGGAATATTTGAAGGATCTTATTTTGGAATTTAAAAGTGTCGGAATACGTACTTCCATTTTTGTAAATGCTGATGAACGAATGATTGAAGGTGCAAAAGAAACCGGTACAGATAGAATAGAGCTTTATACCGAATCCTATGCTGTGAATTACCATACAAACAAGGAATCTTCCATTGCTCCATTTATTGCTGCTGCAAAGCGCGCACAGGAGCTTGGTTTGGGAATAAATGCAGGACACGACCTGAATCTCGATAATCTTCGCTATTTTTCGCAGAATGTTCCGGGATTGCTGGAAGTATCCATTGGTCATGCCCTCGTATCTGACAGTTTATATTTTGGCTTGCAGAATACCATCGGAATGTATATTGAAAGACTTAAATAAGTTATAGTAGTGCCCATTTGAAATTATGCTGGCTGATAAAGAAATTCATATCTGGTTTATACCCATAGACAACTTTCTTAATGAAGTTGAAAAACTTACAGGATTTCTTTCCAAGGAGGAAGTATTGAAATCAGGGAAATTTTATTCTGAAAATGACAGCAACAAATTCATTATTTTGCGGGCTATACTCAGGAAAATACTCGGAACCTATCTTGATACCGATCCACAAAATATTCGTTTTAAAAATAATGCTTTCGGAAAACCTTACATACATCCTGACAGCGATGATGATAAAACAAAATTTAATTTGTCGCATTCCGGAAATTATGGAGTCTATGCCTTCAGCAGGGACGCTGAAACAGGCATTGATATTGAAAAAACAAGGCCGGTTATTGATATGAATGCGATGGCAAAAAGATTTTTTTCTACAAAAGAAGTCGATGCCCTTATGAGTTTACCGCAAGGGGAGCAAATGAACGCTTTTTTTAAATGCTGGACAATGAAGGAGGCATACGTAAAAGCCTGTGGCAAGGGATTTTCAGTCCCACTGGATAAATTTGCCATCGATTTTATGTCTGATAGCCCTAAATTATTGAATGTTGACTGGGATCCTGAGGAAATCACTAAATGGGCAATCTACAATATTAATACTCCAACAGGATATGTCACCTCATTGGCAGCAGCAGGGCATAACCATCAAATTATCTACAGGGATGCTGAGAAGAATTGGGATTCCCAATAACTAAAAGTCGTATTTGTCGCTTTTCTTTTCCTTCTTCTTATACTTTCCATCCTTAATGGCCTGGAAAAACTGAGCCCATGCAAATGGATTCATCAGTGAAGTTGGAATAGGTGTGTTATTGCTGCCCATCATATTATAATTGGTTTGATAGCCTGAATAATAATATGAATTAACAAATTGTTGCATCACTATCTGCTGGCTTTCACCACCATCACGTGCAAGCGTTTCATATAAAGTAGACAAAACTTCAGGATCAAGGTTTTTACGGGCGTTTTCCTCGTATCCATCGCTCAGGCGCAAATTAAGAAATGCGTTCTTGAATTGTTCGTAGGACATCCTCGGACCCACAACCGGGCCCTGGAAGCTTAAAGTATCCGTTTCCAGAACAGGACTGTAAATTAATTTATGATCTGCAGAATTTGCCGGTATAATAAATTCAACTTTCTTAAATCCCACCGCTGAATATTCAACCGTATCCTTGTCCCTAACCACAAGGGAATAGAAGCCATCAAACGCGGCATAGGTTCCCTGGTAACTATTTTTGACATGAATGGTGGCAAAGGGAATGGATCCTATACGTTTGGAACTCACTATCCCCGATAACTGAACAAGCCCTTTTTGCGCGGAAGCCTGTTGCGCTTCTACCCTTGCAATGGGAATAATTAATATGCCCAAAACAAGGCCAAAAAAGTAAGAGATATTTATATGCCTATACATGATTTCAAATAATACTTCAAAATAAC
>CAILMK010000346.1 GCA_903835275.1 uncultured bacterium
ATAGTGTTGACAGGTAATTTCATTTCTGCTGAAGAAGCCTATAAATTTGGATTAGTCAATAGGGTAGTTCCTGAAGAGATCTACCTGCAGGAAACACTGAAGCTTGCCCGCGAGATTGCAGAGAAATCACCGATAGCAGTACAAATGGCAAAGGAAAGCGTTAACAAAGCGTTTGAAACTCCGCTTCAGGAAGGATTATTCTTCGAGCGCAAAAACTTCTATATGCTGTTTGCCTCCGAAGACCAGAAGGAAGGTATGGCTGCGTTTATTGAAAAGCGCGCACCGGATTTTAAAGGGAGGTAGTTGTTGAGTTATTAGGTAATTAAGGAGATGCAAGTTGGAATTTTTTATATATTTGTTGCGTTTAGATAAGTATTATGTCAAAATTAGCAGGAGTCAAGATAGAAAAAGATACCCAAGGTAGAACCAAAAGGGTGACTTTTGATATGAAACAACACAAGATTTTTCTGGAAGACTATCTGGATCATCTTGAAATAGTTTCTGCGGTGAATGAGCCGACCATTCCATGGGAAGACGCTGTGAAAAAGCTTGACAAAAAGCATAAAGCCCAAAAATAAGCTGAGTGATTTATAAAATTGAAATCACAAATAAAGCTTATAAGGAATTAAATAAGCTTCCGTCGAAAGAATATCCCCGAATCAGGGATGCGATCAATTCCCTTGCAAATAATCCTCATCCTCATAACAGCATCAAACTTACTGATACAGAAAACGAATACCGAATGCGCATAGGTAACTATAGAATTCTTTATACTATTGAGAATAAAATTCTGCTTATTACAGTTTTCAAGATATCAGACAGAAAGGACGCTTATTAAGAAATCCGTGAAAATCTAAAAATTACAAACCATGTCCCTCGCCATATTCGTTTTCATTTGTGTTTTCTCGGTAATCATTACCTTTATTATTTACTTAGGTTATCTGAAAAAAGATCCCGGCTCGCCGAAAGATAATATGTACTACTATGAAGGTGAATTATCCTTTGATTCCGTCCTCGCGCAGGTGGGCAGAATAGAAAAAGCAAGGGGTATAAACCTGAGCGGATTGAAAGCGCATATAGAGGGATACAGATCCAATGCAAATGATACTGGTCGTGATATTGATTATTACTACGAGGATTATATTTCCCCGGCCATAAAATACCTTTTGCT
Organism: uncultured bacterium; assembly: GCA_903835275.1. GTDB lineage: Bacteria > Bacteroidota > Bacteroidia > CAILMK01 > CAILMK01 > CAILMK01. The sequence goes on from CAILMK010000346.1 coordinate 1,172, forward strand.
TAATAATAAAAACACCTTCCGTGGCGGATGGAAATTGTTGGACCCTTTTATGAGAAACCAGTTTATCTGGTGGAATATTTTAGGAGTGGTTATACCTATTATATCTTCTTATTATTTTACAGTAACTTCGGATAATCCTACGAATGAAATCCCATTTATTTATTTCATTCTTATTTCTGTGGTAATGGTTTTTATTTGTCTTGCAGTCATTAATCTTTTTATAAGGGCCGGTGTAGTCGGAATACTAAACTGGCAGGAACAGAAATTCAGGAAGCGTAATATTAACCTCGGACATATTTCCAAGACCATTATTTCAATGGAAGCAATACTTGCTTTCATGGGTGGATCGGACGCTGTAGGAGCTGACCTCATTCACACTGCGTCATTAGACGGTTCGGAAGGATATACTTCTGTTAGTGTAGGCGGAGGCTTTTCAGGCGGTGGCGGAGGTGGAGGTGGCTTTGGCGGATTTGGTGGCGGAAGCTCAGGTGGAGGTGGCGCATCAGGAGGATGGTGATTTGATGTGATTAATGTGCTAATGGGATAATGTGATAATGAAATGCAAGTTAAAATTTGCTTTATATTTTTGCACAAGTTAAACTGCTCTAAACTTAATCAAGCAAATGAAAGAATTCAACCGCTTCCTCTTTTCAGTTTCATTAAAAATCATTTTCTTTGTGATCAAATAACATAAACTAAGATTATGAAAACCATTTTCAATTTTCTTCTTGTCATTCTCTCCTACTGTTCTATTAATTCCCCGGTCTTTGCTCAAAATGTTGAGATCAAATGGGGAGAAGATGTAAACCAGGCACCGAATGGTGCAAATTCACCTAAGCAAGGGGTTAAGTATAACTTTGTAGGCGAGACAATGTATGGAAAACATTTTAATAGTGTAGATTTTACAGTGAAATATGTTTCGCAGGAAATGAACACAAGTAAACCCTGGCATCTATATACAATTTCTGGGCGTAATGAGTCTGTGGAAATAAATCCGGATGGATTTAGGATTTCCAGTGTACAAGTGGCAAGGGATAGCAATAACAACTTTTTATGCATAGGTTTTTATACCGATAAATGGAATACTCAGCAGGACGGGATTTTTAAAATGGTTGTGGATTCTAAAACGGGCAAACAAATTTCAAAAAACACCTGGCATTTTAATGAGGATTTTCTCAATCATTTTATGAACGAAAAAAAAGCAAAAAAGGGAAAACCACTTGAATGTTATAAAATGATTGGGATTGTTTCACGCAAAGATGGAGGCTTTTCAATTATTGCAGAATATCAACTTTTGGATGCCACACCTATGCAAATGAGCAAGGCTAATAATCCGGATGGTTCAACTATATATGGTATTAATGCTGCAAAAGATAATAATGAAAGTCCGTTTTCAAACAGGCAATATGCCTCAAAGACAAATGGCATATACAGGAATGCTTTTGTTTTAAATGTTAAGCCGGATTTCAGTATGAACTGGGTAGCCGTTGTTCCAAAAAACCAGGATGTACTTGTGTATTCCCCGACAGTTTTTCATTCTAAATACACGCCTGAGGAATATCTGTCCGTAGCATGGTTTTCCTATGGGGAAAATATTTATCTTTTCTATAATGACAAACCTGAAAATTTGAATATCACTGATTATGATAAATTGGGAAAACTTACTAATATGGATAATACTGAAGTGGTGGCTGCGGAAATTGACAGGAATGGTATTGTGAAAAAGCAATCACTTTTTAAAAATAAGGATATGAAGGATGGTTTTGTTCCAACGTCTTGTGTTCAAGAAAATCCGAATTCAATTAAGTTCTATGCTAAAATAGAGAAAGGGTATAAGTCGGGGACTTTTATCCTGAAGGATTAAGCCATTCTATTTTGCTTCTTTTCTTTTTTCCTTTTCACAATCAGAATGACTCTAACCACAATCAAGATGGCACTATCAATTCCTGCGCCATAAAGGAAGATATCCATTTTCCCTGAGTGGTAATCAATGAATACATTTAGGAATTCTTTTAGTCCTGCGAAGATGAGCGGAATGCCGATGATGATTTTTAGTTCATGGTTTGGTGGTTGTTTTCAAGTTTATCTCTTGCACTGGCAATCCCGCACGTGCGGGATTGAATGACAACTTAGAGTGTTTGTGTTTTTCAATCCTGTTTATCCTTTAATCTTATAAATCCTTGTTCAGACAATTGTCTTACTGCGTTTTCACAAACTTTCGCGTCAGCTTAGTGTTTCCTGAATGAAGGTAAAGGATATAAATTCCGGGAGTGAAATTTGTCAGGCTGAAATACCGTACTGATGTGTTTTTATAATTTCCGTTTAAAATAATTCTGCCTAATGCATCCGCAATAATGAAATCTCCTGCTGTCTGGAGTGTTGGATCTTTTATTTCAAGTGTGATATAATCATTGGCAGGATTCGGGGCTAAAAATACCTGGTTACCAAAACTACTATCAAGGTCTTGAATCTGATATTTGAAGAGTATATCCTCATTCAAGTCTACCTTGATGGAATCTACAATGTGCCCCACGGGGAAAATAAATTTTTTCTTTGCACTGTCAACATTCAACAGCGTATCCGTTGATTTACCTCCTGACCATATCCGAACCGGCACCAAGGGTATTTCATAATGGCTTACACTTGGATCGTATGGTGTTTCATTGAAGTTTAATATTAGATCCATTGCCGCATCTTGCTGGCGGGTGATAGTATAGGTTGGGTATCCTGTTTTATAGATCCAGTCGTCAAAGAATTTTACAAAGCTTCGCCCTGTATTTTTTTCAAAATGTTTTCTCAGGTCCTGCGTTTGTGCAAAAGAAAATGCGAGTGAAGGATCATTGATATAATCATACAGTGTTTTAAAGAATACGGTATCACCAAGCATAAACCTAAGCATATGCAAAACCATACTTGCTTTATCATAGGTTGTAGGTGCACTGAATATCCTGTCTACGGAAGTAGTGTCAAGTACAGAAACACTTTGATAAGGTAATTGGAATGCGCCTTGACGTTTACTGCGTTTCACTGCCATGTAGATATCATTCCCGAGAACCATTTGATTAGTGATTACTTCGCAGTAAGTGGCAAATCCTTCATTCAGCCATATATCCTGCCAGGAATTGCAGGTAACTTTATCACCAAACCATTGGTGCGCCATTTCATGGAGCACAAGGCTGAAGCCAAAGTTCCTGACGAAGCTCATTGTCTGGTGTTCCTGTCCGCCACTAAATGTAAATTCGGCATTCCCGTATTTTTCCTTCCAGTAAGGATATTTGCCAAATAATTTGCTATATATACTTAATCCCGGATTGATGGACCAGTAATCCTGTTTCCACCTTGCTTCGTCTTCCGGGAAGACATAGTTCAGAACGGGCATACTGTCGTTATCTTCAAATTTAAACCAGGTGGAAAATTCGCTATAATTTGTGACAGTTATTCCTACAAGATAGGGTGTAATAGGGTAGGCGTGGTGCCAGTGATAGGTAAGAAAAGTATCTATCGGAATTACTTCCAGTAACTTTCCATTGCTGCCCACCTTGCAGTATTTGGGAACAGTAACGGAAATATCCACTGAGTCAGCTTTGTCATCGAGGTCTTGTTTGCAAGGCCACCAGTCATTGGCATAATAGGGTTCTGAAAGCGTCCAAACGATAGGAGCGCCTTGATGGTAGTCCTGCACAAAGCCCCGGCGTTCTTTATTGGGTTGCCCATGGTAAAATATTTCAATACTATCAATCGAGTTTTTTAAGGGTACCAAAGGTAATTTAATAAGAATGGGTCCGTAATTGGGGAAAGAATAATTGTACAACTCCTTCCCATGATATTTTATGGAGTCCACGTGCAATGCAGTATCCATGTCAAAGGAAATCTCGCTGAGGTAACTGTCAATAACCTTGAAAACCGTCATTACAGATCCCCTGATGGAATCCACCTTAGGATTGATATACCAATGGGCCCTGTAATATTTTACATCGTAATTGAACTGAGCGCTGAGGGTTTTATTAGCAGCCTTCTTTTTCAGCAGCAAATTATTCATTTGTGATAGCTGGTATTTACAAATATATGGAGATTGCTGCGCATGGATAGTGCCGTGAAAGAACACGATCATCAATAGACAGGCGAGAACGGGTAGTCTGAACATAAAGAACAAAGTTACAAAGCACATTTCAATTAACCACACTAACTGCAATCGGACTGATATTTGCAGGAAGATCCGTCAATTAAAACCTTTATATGAACTCTGGAAAAATTGGTTTCGCCGAATATATTATCAAAAAATGGAAGCAGATATTAGTGTCTGCTATTTGTTTATTGGTACTTATAGTGGGTGGCATCAACTGGTATGTTTGCCATGTTTCATCTTCAGCCATTGAAAATAATATCGATAATTTCAAAGGGTATGAAGTGGCAATGGTTTTGGGAGCAAAGGTATTTGCAGATGGAAGATTAAGTGATATGATGAAGGACCGCGCCGATAAGGCCCTGGAATTATATAAAGCCGGTTTGGTAAAAAAGATACTTGTTTCCGGGGATCATGGTACAGATCATTACGACGAAACAAATACCATCAGGAATTATCTTTTGGGAAAAGGCATTCCACGCGAGGATGTATTCATGGATCATGCGGGCTTTACTACTTTTAATAGTATGTACAGGGCGAGGGATGTATTCAAAGTAAAGAAAATGATAGTGATCAGCCAGAAGTTTCACCTATACAGGGCACTTTATTTGGCCGATCACCTGGGACTGGAAGTTAAGGGTTTAGAGGCTGATCAACATAATTATAACCGTTGGGGTCTGTTTGAATTAAATGTCAGGGAATTAGTTGCCCGCTGCAAAGCTGTATGGCAAGTGGATATTGCAAAGTCAAAACCACGTTTTCTCGGAACTGTG
>CAILMK010000347.1 GCA_903835275.1 uncultured bacterium
ACCATTCAGGTAACTTCACCCTTAACCAGGGCAGAAGATTTCTTAGGTGCATGGGATCAGTTCAAATCCCAGAAGTTGGATTCAATGGCGACCGGAGTTCTTGTCAAAAGATTCTTCTGGACTAAGGAAGGTAAACCCGTTAATTATAATCCCGCGCAGAGACCGATGCGTCAGCATTTTGATGGCTGGATCATGGAGAATGGCGCCTTTTATTTTACCAGGAAAGATCTTCTGGTATCCTCCAAATGCCGCCTGGGCGGAAGGTTGGGTATTTATGAAATGGCCGAAGAAACAGGGATAGAAATAGATGAACCCTCCGACTGGGAAATGATAGAAATGCTTCTTGAAAAGAGGAAGCAATTTAACTACCGGCAATTGCTCAGTGATATAAAAGTCCTTGTGCTGGATGTAGACGGTACACTCACCGATGCGGGAATGTATTATTCTGCAGACGGCGAACAATTGAAAAAATTCAATACCCGCGATGCCAAGGGGCTGGAGCTGATCCGCGAAAAACTTGGATTGAGGATTGTAATACTCACCCGTGAAAATTCCCCGATTGTCACTGCAAGGGCACATAAACTCAGGATTGATGATTGCTATATTGGGGTTTTGGAAAAGCTTGCATTTATGGAGCAATTCTGCCTGGAAAATCATCTTTCAATGGCAAATCTCGCCTACATTGGTGATGATATAAATGACCTGGAATGTATGCAAAAGGCAGGCTTTTGCGCATGCCCTGCCAATGCAGAAGAGGAGATTAAAAAAGCATCCCATTATGTATCCAAAGTAAACGGGGGAGAAGGAGCAGTCAGGGATGTATGCAACCTGATGCTGAAAGCACTAAATCCATCCTGAATAATATCTTTTGAACTTTGAGTGGAGCAAAAAATACATTTATTCAATCATGGCTGCCACCGGCACTCTATTACTTTTTGCTTCAGTCAGCGGATAAATTAAAATTCTTATCATCGGACAAAAGCCTGCTTAAGTCAAACGCTTCACTGGAGGGTATTGCGAAGGGCAAGAGGGCATTTGTACTTGCTACAGGGCCAAGTTTAAAGCTTGAAAATCTTAAAGCATTGGTGGGTGAAGATTGCTTTTCAGTAAGTAATTTCTTCCTCCACGAGGATTTGGATATCGTCCATCCCAAATTTCATTTTTTCGCTCCTTTTCATCCGCCTCTTATTCTTGAGAATTTCGTTGCCTGGCTGAAACAGGCCGATGAAAAATTGCCCGTAGATACAGAAATAGTCCTTGGGTATACAGACGCTGAGATCGTAAAGAATTATGGCCTTTTCCCGAAACGGAAAGTGCATTATTTGTATCTTGCCTATCATGTAAAGGTCGGCGGGATCAATTTGCAGAAACCTATTCTGTGGCCCCAATCCGGTCCCCTGATGATCCTACCTGTATTGCTGGCGATGGGGTATGAAAAGATTTACCTCCTTGGGTGTGATCATACAGTATTGAGGGACTTCAAAAAGCCTATTCCGCATTTCTATGCAAAGGATAAGGATACCCGGCAAAACGCCTCTGATCCGGGAGCCTGGGCGGATATTATACAGGCGCACCAGTATTCAATGAATACTTTTGTCCAATATGAAAAATACAAAAAAGCCATTTCCATTGACTATCAGGGAGTGGAAATCATCAATCTTTCGCAGGATTCATGGCTGGATATGTTTGAAGCAAGCACTTTGGATATGGTAATAAAGTAATAATTATTGCTATATTTGTGGGTAAGATAAATTAAACCACAATCCATTTTGTATGAAAAAACTCTTTTTGATTTGCTCTATTCTGAGCCTTTGTTCAATTACTAATAGTTCTTTTGCCGGCCTGAAAGGTACATATACCATTGACTCATCCAAGTCAGCATCTTCAAGCAATTATAAGACTTTTACTTCCGCGGTATCCGATCTTGTAAATGGAACCCGCCCGGATGGAGGTACTACCAATGGATCAGGCGTTTCAGGGGCAGTTGTTTTTAATGTTGCAAACGGTACCTACAACGAACAGATCAGTATTGGCTCTATCAGTGGCACATCTTTTTCTAATACCGTTACTTTTCAATCTGCATCAGGTGATAGCTCAAAGGCGATTCTTTCCTTTGCTTCATCCGCTTCTTCTACAAAAAATTATGTACTGGAGATGAACGGTGTGCAACATTTGATATTTAAAGGGTTGACTATTCAACGTACAGGAAGCGGCTATTACAGTACTGTAGTCAGTTTTTTTGGAGGATCACATAATAATTCATTTTTGAATAACAGATTAATTGGGGTTTCCACCACCAATTATTTATACACTGAGGAAACAATTGTGCTATCTGCAAAAGACAATGATACCAATAACGTTTTCAGGTACAATGTTCTCAAATATGGTAGCCTTGGATTTAATCTTGTTGGAGATAACAGTACAAGGGAATCAGGAACCATCATTGAAAACAATCAGGTCACTGACGCACACTTTACAGAACTTTATTTGCAGTATCAGTTGAATCCAATCGTCGCACATAACTACATAACCACATCAAATGATATTTGCAATGGAATTTATATTTTTCATTGCCTGTCTTCACAGGTTGTCGGAAATCAGATTTACACCTATGGTGCAAACTGCGCCATCTATACGCACCATTCCGGGGGTACATCTTCCGCACCTGAATTGATTGCAAACAATTTTATGAAAAGCGACTGTGGAAGTCCTTCGGATTTTGTTGCATTTACCATTTATTCCTGGCGATCAAATTACCAGCGCTATTATTTTAATAATGTCCTGAATGTATGTGGAACAAGTACGATGACGAGTGCACATTTTGACACATGCGACCATGTTGATTTCCTTAACAATAATTTAATTAATACCGGAGGAGGATATACTTTTCAAAATGTGCAGTGCACAAATTTTAATTCTGATTATAATAATTTATACACAAAAGGAAAGAACCTTGCCATTTGGAATGGTGTAAATTATACATCATTATCCGCATTTCAATCCGGTGTTAAAATTGATGCCAATTCACTTAATATAAATCCAACGTATTCCTCAACTTCCAATCTGCGTGCAGGCAATCCGGCACTTTATAAAAGTGGAACTTCCCTGACGGCGGTAAGCGATGATATTTATGGCAAGACAAGAAATGCAATTCCCACCATTGGAGCGAATGAATTATTCAAGAATGATCCTGCAGTTCTCGGTCTGGCTTCGGTGTCATTGTGCGGCGGCGGGAAAAAGAATATTGTAGCCCATGTACAAAACGCGGGAATAGATTCGCTGAAAAGCTTTGATATCAGCTGGTCTTTAAATGGTGTCTATAAGGGTAAGTATTCCTGGACGGGATTGCTTGATCCCGGAAAAACTGATTCTAATATTGTAATAGATACCTCTACTTTTTTAGTGGGCTCTACAAGCAATATTAAAATATGGACCTCCAATCCCAATGGGAAAACGGATGAGGATCCAACGGACGATACAATAAACTACGTTTTAAAGATAAGTGCATTGCCAAAGATTAATGCAGGACGTGATACCTCAATTTGCTCCGGAATGTCAGATTCATTGGGAACGGCATTTATTAGTGGAAATAAATATACATGGTCATCTTCACCAAGCGGATTTAGTTCTTCTGTTGCCAAGCCAAGTGTTAGTCCTTCTAAAACGACTACATACATTCTTTCTGTGAGTGATTCTCTCGGATGTTCCAAAATGGATTCAGTAAAAATTACTGTTAATCCGCTACCGCTTGCTGCTAATTCCGGAAACAAAACTATTTGCAAAGGACAAAGTGTAAGCATCGGTGCAAAAGCTGTAACAGGCGATAGTTATTCATGGACATCAAATCCTTCAGGTTATACTTCAAGTAATTCCGATCCTTCTGTTAGTCCTTCTACAGCGACCAGATATTATATTACCGAAACCGTTAGTGCGACAGGGTGTATTAAAAGTGATTCCCTCGATATTTCAGTTAATCCATTGCCTATACCTAACGCAGGAAATGATACCTCAATTTGCGATGGTTCTTCTTCAACCATTGGAAGTGCATCCAAGAGCGGACATACATATTCCTGGAAAAGTAATCCTTCCGGGTTTACATCATCAAGCAATAAACCAACTGTAACACCCACGACAACTACAGTCTTTACCGTAACCGAAAGCATTACTTCTACGGGTTGTTCAAATAAAGATTCTGTAAAAGTCACAGTGAATCCTTTGCCATTGGCTTCTAACATAGGGAACAGTTCAGTTTGCAATGGGCAGTCTATAAACATCGGTGCAAAATCCATTACCGGGGATAGCTATTCATGGACATCAAAACCTTCAGGATTTACATCAACAAATTCAAATCCTTCTGTAAACCCTACTTCTTCGACTACTTATTACCTGACAGAAACAGTTAGTGCTACGGGCTGCAGTCAATCAGATTCACTGGTAATTACAGTAAATCCATTACCAACACCAAAGCCGGGTTCTGCAAAATCCATTTGTCTGGGAGGATCTGCTTCCATAGGAGGAACTTCAACTTCAGGACATACGTATAACTGGACAAGCCATCCATCAGGGTATACTTCTTCGAGCAGTAGTGCATCTGTTAAACCAACTGTGACTACAACTTATATTGTAACGGAATCCATCACAGCAACAGGGTGCAGCGCATCTGATTCAGTTATCATAACTGTGAATCCGCTTCCATCTGCCAAGACCGGAGGAAACCAGGCATTATGTACGGGGCAAAGCATTAATATAGGAGCTACATCAGTTTCAGGAAATACATATTCCTGGACTTCCAAACCAAGCGGATTTACTTCTACTTCAGCAAAAGCATCTGTTAATCCAACTACGAACACAACTTACTATCTCACCGAAACTGTTACTGCCACCGGATGTTCTAAAAGTGATTCCGCTGTTATTACAGTGAATCCTCTTCCGGTTCCAAAGCCCGGAGCCAGTACTGCAATTTGCAACGGACAAAGCACTTTCATCGGCACAACTTCTTTATCAGGAAATACATATTCGTGGGATTCCAAACCTTCCGGATTTACGTCAACATCAGCAAATCCTTCCGTTTCTCCGGTGGTGACAACAAAATATTATTTGACGCAAACTATTACGTCCACCGGATGTTCCAAGACAGATTCGATAGTTATTACTGTTAATCCATTGCCTGCAGCAAAGGTTATTTCCAATCAAACTATTTGTAATGGGACAACACTTGCCATTGGTGGAACCAGTGTTTCAGGAAACAGTTATTCATGGACATCCAATCCTTCAGGATACACTTCTTCATCTTCTAATCCAAAGGTTAATCCTTCCACAACTACCATTTATTATTTGACTGAATATGTTGTTGCAACAGGATGCAGCCAATCAGATTCAACGGTCATAACAGTAAATCCTTTGCCTGCCGGCAATGCAGGGCTTAATCAAAATATTTGCTTCGGACAAACTGCAGGCCTTGGAGCAAAAAGTGTTTCCGGAAATACGTATGCATGGACATCCAAACCAAGTGGTTTTTCAGATACAACATCAAATCCGATAGTATCTCCAACAAGCACCACAACATATTACCTGACAGAAACCATTACTGCCACAGGATGCAGCAAGAGTGATTCCGTTATTGTAAGCGTTTACCCGAAAGTCGCTGTTAATACAGGGAATAACCAGGCAATTTGTTTTGGAACATCTGCGATTGTAGGATTGCCTTATGTTAGCGGAAATGTATATTCATGGGTTTCTTCTCCTTCAGGATTTTCTGATACAAGTTCCAATCCTATTGTAAAACCTATTTCAACCACTACATACGTTTTAACACAGACAGTAACTTCAACGGGATGTACGCGCACAGATTCAATAAAAGTATTTGTAAATCCTCTTCCAAGTGCAATTGCAGGTAAGGACACTGCCATTTGCAACGGACAATCAATTATTGTTGGTAGCAGTGGGGTAGCTGGCAATATATATAGCTGGACAAGTAATCCGTCCGGATATACTTCTTCGCTTTCCGGCCCGTCATTATCTCCAACCACCACCACTGAATTTTATCTTACAGAAGTTGTTTCTGCCACAGGTTGCAGCAAGAGTGATTCCATACAAATTACTGTGAATGCATTGCCGACAATTTACACGGGTGGTAACCGCACAATATGTTTCGGACAATCCGTGGTATTGGGTTCGTCATCCACTCCTGGTAAATCGTATAGCTGGACTTCCAATCCATCAGGATATACCTCTTCGTCAGCGTCACCATCAGTATCACCAGGTGCTACGACCACTTATATACTTACTGAAACTATTACATCAACAGGATGCAAAAATGCTGATTCAGCATCCGTGACTGTTAATCCGGTTCCTTCTGCCAACGCAGGATCATCATCTTCTATATGTTCAGGTGATAGCATACAAATAGGTAATTCAGCAGTATCAGGAAATACATATAGCTGGAATAGCAATCCATCCGGCTTTACTTCATCATCAAGTAGTCCGTACGCAAAACCGTTAGCAACTACAAAATATTATTTGACGGAATCCATTACAGCTACCGGTTGCAATAAAACGGATTCCCTTGTTATAACAGTGAATGCACTTCCTACTCCTTCGCTTGGAGTTACCAAAGCGGTATGCGAAGGCAGTACCGCAGGATATTCCACAGCAAACAACAAAGGATCTTCTTATACATGGACTGTTAAGGGTGGTAAAATTATTTCCGGTGCCTCTACAGATAGCATTACGGTTACATGGGGAAGTGCCGGTGCGGGAAGTGTTCAGGTCCTTGAAAGAAATTCCAATGGTTGCAAAGATTCAACAAGAGCTGCAATAAAAATAAATGCATTACCTGCACCTAAAATAAGCGGGCCTGCTTCTGTTTGTGCGGGTTCTTCACGGATTTACCAGACCAATAAAGATTCGGCGGCTTCTTATAGCTGGTCTTTTTCAGGTGGCAGTATTAGTGCCGGTTCCGGTACGGATTCCATAACAATTAAATGGGGTAGTGCAGGTTCAACATCATTACAGGTGGTAGAAACGAGTGCATTTGGATGTAAGGATTCCAATTCGTTTTCAATAGTTATAAACGCTCTGCCTGTTCCATCCATTTCCGGATTGGTTTCAGTATGCCCCGCGAGTGCCGGTGGCTATCTTACAGCAGGCAATAAGGGCTCTTCTTACCAATGGAGTATCACTGGTGGCACAATCGGTTCCGGTGCAACTACAGATTCATCATACGTAACGTGGGGAAGTGCAGGTAAAGGATTTCTACAAGTAGTGGAAACCAATGCAGCAGGCTGCAGGGATTCCAATTCTGTTTCAGTAACCATTAATGCATTGCCGAAACCTAAAATTACCGGCAATCTGATTCTCTGCAATGGAACAACGACGAGTTACCAGACAAATAATGATATTGGATCAAAATATAACTGGAAGTTAACCGGCGGAAATATTACATCCGGTACTGCTACGGATTCAGTTAACATTGACTGGAATATATCCGGCAGGCAACTGGTTAAAGTTATAGAGACCAATAGTTCCGGTTGCATTGACTCTACTTTGGATACGGTTATTGTAAATGCAAATCCACAGGCAAGGCTTTTCTCATCTACCGTTTGCCAGGGCAATTCCACATACTTCGGGGATTCATCCACCATGCGCTTTAAACAACTTTGGTATTTTGGAGATGGCGATACTTCAAGCCTTATGAATCCTAAACATATTTACAAGAACGCGGGAACATTTAAAACATATCTGTTCACCTGGAATAATGCCGGTTGTTACGATTCCGCTTCAGTAACTACAGTAGTACGCGCGCTGCCTTCTGTACACTGGAAAACCAACTGGGTGGGCACCAACGCATATTCATTCCTTGCCGATGATACTACTATGCTTTACTACTCATGGAGCTTTGGTGATACATTAACAGGTACAGGATTCAGGATTAATCATACATACGCTAAGGATAGTACATACGATATTCGCCTGGCCACAACCAATTCCTTTGGGTGTATAGGGGTTTTTGATTCCACCTTGAAAATTATTACCGGAATTGATGTTCACGAATATCAGTTTGACCTTTCCATTTATCCTAATCCGTTTAAGGAAAAAACCGTTTTGGATTATACCTTGCAAAAGCAATCTGTTGTAGGAATAAAAGTATTTTCCCTTGATGGAAGAGAAGTATATTCTACCACAGACAAAATGGAAGGTGCCGGAAAACACCAGGTAGTTTTAGGAGAGAACGGTGAAATGGTAACTCAGGGATTATATCTGCTTAGAATAACCATGGATGGAACAGTGGTTACAAGAAGAATAGTAAAGATTAAATAAAGCAAGCGAGGGGTAAAACCCTCGCTTTGGATGTTCGTTCTC
>CAILMK010000348.1 GCA_903835275.1 uncultured bacterium
AGACGAAGGCGAGGATAAAATTGCAAAAAAGGCCAGGCTTGAATCCGTAGAACCGATGGAAATAGTCCAGCATTACACTGTGAATTACCACAATGATATGCAGGCCCTAAATAATCTGACACCTTCAATTGAGCCTTGCGCCTCCGGCCATATTATTGAACAAATTGAAATGATCACTGAAATCATTGATCATGGAATGGCTTATGTTGAAAACGGTTCGGTGTATTTTGATGTGCAGGCATACGACAGTAAATACAAGGGTGCTGAAAGATATGGTGCCCTTTCAGGAAGAATTATTGAGGACTTGCTGAATACCACCCGTGAACTTGACGGGCAGGATGAAAAACATAGCCCGCTTGATTTCGCCCTTTGGAAAAAAGCAAAACCGGAGCACATAATGCACTGGCCATCGCCATGGAGCGAGGGTTTCCCCGGATGGCATATTGAATGTTCGGCAATGAGCAAAAAATACCTTGGAGAACATTTTGATATTCATTGCGGCGGAATGGATCTGTTATTCCCGCATCATGAGGGAGAGATCGCGCAAAGCCGCGCGGCAAACGGACATTCACCTGTAAAGTACTGGTTGCACAGTAATATGATCACTGTGGAAGGCAAGAAAATGGGAAAATCCCTGGGCAATGCCATATCCCTTGGACAGTTATTCAGCGGTACACATCCAATGCTTGAACAGGCATACAGTCCAATGACGCTGAGGTTTTTTATATTGCAGGCACATTACAGGAGTACGGTTGATTTTTCCAATGAAGCACTGATTGCCGCGGAAAAAGGATTCAACCGCCTCATGCAGGGGTATGAATTACTCGGCAGTTTAACTCCCTGGCAGAGTTCTTCATTAAATCTTAAGCAATGGATTGATAATTGCTACAATGCACTGAATGATGATTTGAATTCAGCCGTTTTAATTTCTCATTTGTTTGAAGCGACTTCGTGGATACATGCTATCATTGAAAAACGTGAAAGCCTCGATGAAAAAGAACTTGCTGAATTCAAGTGGTACATGAAAGTTTTCATTGAGGATATTCTCGGCTTGAAAAATGATAAAACAGGAAATGTAAGCGAAGACGGTTTGCTGAACCTTATCGTCAGCCTGAGGAACAAGGCACGTTCCAACAAGGATTTTGCAACTTCCGATGAAATACGCGATACCCTTGCTGAACTCGGATATGCTATTAAGGATGGAAAGGAAGGTACGAACTGGGGAAGGATTTAAACAATTACGTCCGCCATGGCGGAGAGAATTACGAATTAAAATTCGACAAGCATAAAGAAACACATTGAAAAAGAATATTCATTTTACAGTAGCATTATTATTCACGGGAATAGTTTTTTTCTCGTGCAACAATTCCAATAATTCTTCCAATACTTCGCAGGAGAAAACAAGCTCTGCCTCGAATAATAATATTCCCGATTTTAAAGGAGATAGTGCGTATAGCTATGTTGAAAAACAAGTGGCTTTTGGTCCGCGTATACCCAACACGGATGCGCATGAAAAGTGTGCCGAATGGATGGCTTCAAAATTGAAATCATTCACTCCGAATGTGGAAGTGCAGGAAACAGTTGTGACCGGTTATGATGGAAGCAAGCTGAAATGTAAAAATATCATCGCGACATTTTTTCCGGAAAACAAGAACCGGATCGCGATTTTTTCCCATTGGGATACACGCCCCTGGGCAGATGAGGATACTGCAAAAAATTTCCACAGTAAAGCCTTTGACGGAGCCAATGATGGCCCGAGTGGAGTGGGTGTGATCCTTGAAATAGCACGTTTGCTGAAAGATACCAAACCGGGCATTGGGGTTACGCTCGTATTACTTGATGTTGAGGATTACGGCGTATCCGGCGATGAAAATTCCTACTGTTTGGGTACTCAATACTGGGCAAATCATTTCGATAAATCCTCTGGAATTCCGCAATATGGAATTTTGCTTGATATGGTAGGTGCTCCCAATTCCCGTTTTATGTTTGAATCGGTAAGTGTACGTTACGCACGTCCGGTTTTGGAAAAAGTTTGGAAAGAAGCTTCCATCCTTGGTTACAAAAATTATTTTATTCCTTCGGAAACAGGAGGCATTACAGACGATCATGTTTTTATTAATAATATTACCCAGATCCCTACGATAGATATTATAGATTACGATGCCATGCGTACAGGAGGCTTCGGGTACTACTGGCATACACATTTTGATGATATGAAAGTGGTAGATAGAGGCGTTCTTAAAGCCGTTGGACAAACCCTCGTGGATGTAATATTCAAAGAGAATAAATTGTAGGGTTTTAACATCTTTCTATCGCAGACCCCTAAATCCCCTGAAGGGGACTTTCCTTTATCACTTACTTGAGTTAATCCCCATTTAGGGAGCTATAGGGATGTTCTTTGAGCTTAAATCGGCAATCCGAAATCGGCAATCCGAAATCGACGTAACTTGCACACATGTTTGCCGAGCTTCCCATTTATGAAGTATTGCCTGAAATAAAGCAATCGCTTCAATCCAATAATACACTGATATTGCAGGCGCCTCCGGGAGCAGGAAAAAGTACTATTATCCCAATAGAATTATTGGATGAAGAATGGTTGGCGGGTAGGAAAATTCTCATGCTCGAACCGCGTCGTCTGGCTACACGTGCGGTGGCGGGAAGGATGGCAGACTTGATGAATGAAGATATTGGTGAAACGGTAGGATATCGGATTCGTTTTGATAATAATACAAGTTCTAAAACAAAAGTGGAAGTATTGACGGAGGGAATACTCAGCCGAATTTTACAACAGGATAATTCATTGGAAGGAGTGGGGCTCGTTATTTTCGATGAATTCCACGAACGCAGCATTCATGCGGATCTTGCACTGGCACTTTGCAGGGAGGCACAGCAGGTATTGCGTGAGGATCTGCGCATTCTCATCATGTCGGCTACTTTGGATGGAGAAAAGCTGTCGCAATTACTTGGGAATGCTCCCGTCATCACCAGCAAAGGCAGGCAATATCCGGTGGAAATAAAATATTTTGAACAGGAGGAATATACTCCATTGCCTGTGCAAATGAGCAAAGCCATTTCACGAGCATTGAATAATGAAGATGGCGATGTACTTGCTTTTTTCCCCGGTGCCGGGGAAATACATCGCACGGAAGAATTATTGGCGCAACAATTTCCGGGAATAAAAATTTGCCCCTTATATGGTGATCTTCCGCAAAAGGAACAACAATCAGCAATACTACCGGATCCTGCGGGAAGACGGAAAGTGGTTCTTGCCACTTCCATTGCGGAAACATCCCTTACCATAGAAGGAATAAAAGTAGTGGTAGATTGCGGCTATAGCCGCGCGCAGCGTTTTGATGCGCGGAGCGGATTAAGTAAACTTGAAACGATTCGTATCACCAAGGATGCGGCGGATCAGAGAACCGGACGGGCAGGAAGACTGGGTCCCGGTATTGCGTATCGCTTATGGAGCGAGGGAGCCAATCATAAACTTAGTTTGCACCGCATTCCTGAAATATTGGAGGCAGACCTTGCGCCGGTAGTGTTGGAACTTGCCAACTGGGGCGTGGACGATATGCGAACGCTATCGTGGTTGAGTCCGCCGCCGACTGGAGCACTGGCGCAGGCAAAAGAATTATTGCGCGAACTGGATGCATTAAACGAAAATGACAGGATCACAGCGAAAGGAAAAGACATGTTGCGCCTTCCTACACATCCGCGCATCGCACATTTGATTTTGGAAGGAAATAAAAACAGGCAGTCGCTCTCTCTTGCAACGGATATTGCTGCATTGCTTGAGGAAAAAGATCCGATCGGAAAAGATGCCGGAACGGATATAAGTTTGAGAGTTGAAAATTTACGGAAGCATAGGAAT
>CAILMK010000349.1 GCA_903835275.1 uncultured bacterium
AGCGGCATCCTTTTCTTTTTGCCAGTTAATTCTTTTTCGGGAAAATCAGGTTTATTGCTTTTTGAAAGTGCGACCGAAATATCTAATCCAACTTCTATCCAATGTTTTAAATCTTTTTCATTCTCAGGACTACCAAATTTTTCCCAACTTTCCTTTATGAGATTTAGATTGATGTACCAAATTTTTTCTGCTGTGCCATTTGTTAAATAGCTAAGTGATGTCAAACGCTGTTGCCCATCTAAGACTAAGTATTTAGGCGGAACCTTGTCTTTGTTATTATAGTTAAACAAACGAGTTTCAGGAGGAATGATCTCATTGAAATTTACCCAAGCAAGCAATGGGTTTTCTTTATTTAATTCAAGTAATAGAATCGACCCTATTGGATGTCCGAGTAAAACTGATTCAAACAGAGCTTTTATATTAGAATCTTTCCAGATGTAATCTCTTTGAAATTCTGGCAATTGATAATCTCCGATGTAAATTTGTTCAATTACTCCTGTAAGACTGAGGTCTTTTGAATTTGTTGTTGATTCCATAATTATTATCCAAATTTAAATAATCGCCATTAAAGACTCATTCATCTTTTCATTATGGCAAATAATTAATAATTCTATACAAATTTACATTTTTATAATTACAATGTAAAAAAAATGGTTAATGCTTAATACTAAAGCAGTAAATTTCCATTAAAGGGCATTAAGCAAAAAAGCCCCACAGAATCATGCGAGGCTTTTAAATATTTTTATCAAAGCGAATTACTCCACCGTCACACTCTTCGCAAGATTCCTTGGTTGGTCTACGTTGCAACCGCGCATTACTGCGATGTGGTAGGCAAGTAATTGCAATGGAACTACGGAGAGCAATGGGGACAGCATTTCATCCGTTTCAGGAATTTCTATCAGGTGGTCGGCGAGTTCTGCAATGGCGGTATCTCCTTCTGTTACGATGGCGATGATCTTTCCTTTACGCGCCTTTACTTCCTGGATATTGCTCACTACCTTTTCATAGTTTTGCTTGTTGGTGGCAATAACTACAATCGGCATGCTTTCATCTATGAGAGCGATAGGCCCGTGCTTCATTTCTGCAGCAGGATAACCTTCCGCGTGTATATAGGATATTTCTTTCAGTTTCAATGCGCCTTCCAGTGCCACAGGGAACTGTATTCCCCTGCCAAGATAGAGGCAGTTAGGTGCGTCCTTATAAATGTCGGCTATGTATTTTATCTGATCGTCTTTTTTGAGTACTTCCTTTACTTTCTCAGGGATCTCCACCATGCCCTTGAGTATTTCAGCCATCCGCGCTTTGGTGATCTTGCCACGTTTTTGTGCCATCTTCAATGCCACCATAGTAAGGACTGTTACCTGCGCGGTAAATGCCTTGGTGGATGCCACGCCGATTTCAGGACCTGCGTGCGTATATACACCTCCATCCGTCATGCGTGGAATACTCGCGCCAACTACATTGCAAATACCGAATATGGTAGCGCCTTGTCCCTTGGCAAGTTCCAAAGCAGCAAGTGTATCGGCAGTTTCTCCGGATTGGGAAATAGCGATTACAAAATCCCCTGCAAGAATGATCGGATTGCGGTAACGGAATTCCGAAGCGTATTCCACTTCTACCGGTATGCGCGCCAATTCTTCAATAAGATATTCGCCTACCAGTCCTGCATGCCATGATGTACCACATGCTACAATGATAATGCGGTTTATTTTATCCAGACTATTTTCAAATTTTGTAAATCCACCCAACTGAACCTGGTTATCTACTACTCGGATACGTCCGCGCATGCAATCCATTAATGATTCAGGCTGGGAGAAAATTTCTTTTAGCATGAAATGCTCAAAGCCGCCTTTTTCTAGGGCTTCAAGATTTATTTCAAGTTGGGAAATGTATGGATTTTGAATTTCGTTTTCTATTGTTTTGATAACGATATTTCCACCCCTCACAGAGGCTACTTCATTATCCTGAAGGTATATTACATTGCGGGTATATTCTACAATTGGTGTCGCATCAGAAGCAAAGAAATATTCATTTTCCCCAACACCGATTACCAGCGGACTACCCTTGCGGGCTGCAATCAAAACATCCGGTTCGTTGCGGGAAAGAATTACAATAGCATATGCTCCTACTACTTCATGAAGAGCAATGCGCACTGCTTCTTCAAGCAAAACATTTTGATTTTTCTGAATATCCTGGATCAGGTGCACCAATACTTCTGTATCGGTATCACTGACAAATTTGTATCCGCGCTTGATTAGCTCTTTCTTCAATACATCATGGTTTTCAATAATACCATTGTGGATTACGGAAAGCATATTATCATCCGAATTGTGAGGATGTGCATTGGTATTATTTGGTGCCCCGTGGGTAGCCCAGCGTGTATGGCCCATACCAACATGACCGTTGATGTTTTTATTCTGAATGTATTCACTCAGGTCAGCCACCTTGCCCGCAATCTTGTAGGTATTAATGGTGCTGCTGTTTTCATCAATCAATGAAATACCCGCGCTGTCATAGCCACGGTATTCAAGTCTTTGAAGTCCTTTTATAAGAATGGGACATGCATCCCTGTGCCCGATGTAAGCTACTATTCCACACATACTTTAGAATATTATTTTATGCCGATTCTGTTTTATTGATCCTTGTATTTCAACTTTAAAAACAGGGTCAAACTAAAAAGCAAACCGTATCTTTATACTGACACGACGTTTTCGGAAGGCTTTGCGTTAGTTTTTTTAGAACTGTTATCGCAATCCAATGAACGCCCTACCGCGGTAGCAACTGCATTTGCCTTATTGACCAAGTCTTTAAACTGCTCCAAATATAATGATTGCATTCCATCTGACAAAGCCTTGTCAGGATCAGGATGAATTTCCACCATTATTCCATCTGCTCCTGCCGCTACAGATGCCAGTGCCATAGGTGTCACTAGATCCCTTCTGCCGGTGCCGTGACTCGGATCTGCAAATACAGGTAGATGTGACAGCTCCTTTATCAACGGAATAGCAGCTACATCCATGGTATTCCTGACTGTTGTGTCAAAAGTACGAATGCCGCGTTCGCACAATATTACCTTTTCATTTCCTGAAGAAAGAATGTATTCGGCCGCCATCAGCCACTCGCTAATCTTGGAATACATGCCTCTTTTCAAAAGAACAGGTTTGTCTATTTTACCAAGTTGCTTCAGGAAATAATAATTCTGCATATTGCGGGAGCCGACTTGCAGGATATCTGCATATTCGGAAACTTCAGCTATCAGGGAAGAATCAATGACTTCGGTTACTACCCGAAGACCGTATGCGTCTGCTGCTTTTCTGATCAGTTGCAAACCTTCCTTTCCCAGCCCCTGGAATCGATACGGGGAAGTACGTGGTTTATAAGCACCGCCTCGAATAAATTTCACTCCCATTCCATGAAGATATTCCGCTACTTTAAATATCTGCTCTTCGGATTCAACAGAACATGGGCCGGCGATAATATTTATTTCATTTCCGCCAATGAGTTGGCCGGCAACATTGAACATTGTCGGCGCCTTTTTCCATCCCCCGGATGCAAGAAGATATTCCTTTGGGGTTTCTGCCAGTTCCTCTACAAAAGGTAGACTTGTAAAATATGCTATTTGTGATTCAAGGAGAGTTGAAAACAAAAGGAAAATGCTTTGGCCGTAAATTTCACGGTATTCAAAATTTATTCCTTGTTCCTGCAAGAAAGATGAAAGCACTTCTTTCTGCTGAAGACTGATTTCATTTTTTAATTTTACGATCAATGCTCAGGTATTTTGGTATAAATTATTCTCAGGTATGGACCTGATTTAACATTAAGAGTATTTGTATTTTGAAGAATGATCCTAGTGGATGTCAGAGGATTGTCAGAAGGGATAAACAAGTTAAGCCCCTGATATTTCAAACCACCGGGTTTATTATAGTTTGGCATCTTGCGGAACCTGTCTATCACATTCTGGATATGGTGTGTAAGAATGAAACTATAACTTCTTTGGCTTGGCCTCCATGCGCCACCGTAATCTCCATAGGTACCATCAATAAATCCCTGGTTAAAATCGGAATTCAATGATTCGTTGGTTCCGTCAATAGCACGCGGATAAAGGTATAACTGCGAAGGCTCCCTGATATATCCGCCATTACCTGAAGTAGCTTCAGGGAATACAAGTTCTGCTTCATTAATGGCAGTAGTGCCATTATTCATCATCCATGAAAGATCCGGCAGATCTATCCTTGATTTCAAGCCTCCGGTTGCCTGTAAATACACTTTTGGCTGACCCGGTTTATTAATAATGGACGTTACTTTATTTGAATAGTTGTGTGAATACGTATTTACCCTATATGCATCCACTGCATTAAGAATAAAAGTATCCTCCGTTGAAGTTCCTGAACTGCGGTAATAGATCACAAGCTTTGATCGTGCATCGGATAAGTTAAAATTAATGATTCCCCCAGTTTTGCCATTAATGGCACTATGATCAGGAATGAGTGCAATTCCCGGAAATGTATCCAGGAAGGAAACATCATCGCCAAGGATCACTGAACCTGATGTAAGCATACGCTTGGCATAGGCTGTGTCAAAATATATTTTTAAAGTACTATCCGTTTTTTTGAAAGCACCTTTGTAATTGGCAATTTTAACAGCTGTATTGGGAACCAGGGAGGTGCTATTTGTGAAATACGCTACGGAGCCATCAATATTACCCTGCAAAGGATAGAAGTTCCAGCTTTGCGCTTCGGCAAAATTCCCTGTTTGCTGACTGGAATCGCCATAAACCATATAAAGAAAAGCGGAATCAACATGAGGAGAAACAGGAGCCGCTATAAGAAGCGTTTGCAGCCTTAGCTCGAAAAAAAGCCTTGCATCAGAAGCGCCCAGTTCAGGATCATTGAAGCTTCCCGCCATATCTCCGCTCAGGTTATTGGAACGCAAGGAATCCAGGTACTGGGTTTGAAGAAACAACGGAAGAATCGTATCCTTCACATTGAAGTGAGAGGCGGGTAACGATGTCTTTAACGTGAAAGCAGTCGGCTTATCACAAGCAGCAAGAAAAAAGAGGGCTGCAAAGGCAGCCCCGCTTATAAGTGTGTATTTATCTACTATTCGCCAGAACGTTATCTTCCAGCAAGCTTTGGTAAAATTCATAATGACTTTCCGCGAAGTTATCCGCATCTTTATCCCTGTAATCCAGGAATGGCTTGTTTAATTTATGAATGAATTTGTGTAATCCGGCATCCACATCGGGACTGCCAATCGTTATAGCATCAGCATACTGAACTCCTGTTTTGTAGAAATCCATAATGCCCGGGTTTTCAAGAAAAGCGAAATGCGACTTGTCCTGTCCGTTCACAATAGCCTTGTCAGTAAAATTCTTGCCCATTGTTTCAGTGAAGGTATTCTCAAATACAGTGTAAATAAAACGTGTATTCTTGAACATCGGCTCGTTACGGAGTACCGTACGTGCATACATACCCACCAGTCCGCTCATCCAACCCTGGCAATGGATAATGTCAGGAATCCATCCAAGCTTGTGAATGATTTCAATCACTCCTTTATTGAAGAATATAGCTCGCTCATCGTTATCAGCGAAAAACTTACCTTCATCATCGTGCAAATAATCCCTTTTTTGGAAGAAATCTTCGTTATCGAGGAAATAAATCTGCATTTTAGCTGCGGGTAAGGAAGCTACTTTTATCAGTAAAGGATTGTCATCATCTCCTACAGGAACATTAATCCCTGAAAGCCTGATCACTTCGTGTAAACGGTGCTTGCGTTCCTTGATACTACCGAAACGTGGCATGAACACCCGGACTTCCATTTCCTTGTCCTGCATTTTCTGGGGCAGCTCTCGTGCGCTGTCAGCCATAGCAGTTAGTTGGTAATAAGGAGTCATTTCATGCGTTACATACAGAATTTTCATTTTTGCCATACAGATTTGCCTATGCTTTGGGGATAATGGTTAATATTACTACAAAATTAAGGAAAAAACCGCAATTTGCGAAATTTCTCTTAGTTTTGGGGTCTTTCCCCGAACGCTGCTATGCTCGATCTTACTACTAAAGTGTATGATGTTCAAAATATTCTGTCTATTGAACGTCGCAATAATAAATCCATCGGCTTTGTTCCCACCATGGGAGCCTTGCATGAAGGCCATTTATCACTCATTCGCCGGAGCCGTTCGGAAAATGATGTTACAGTCGCCAGTATATTCGTAAACCCTACCCAGTTTAACGATAGTTCTGATTATGCCCGCTATCCGCGGACTATTGAAAAAGACCGCGCCATGCTGGAAGATGCAGGATGCGATATTCTTTTTTGTCCGCCGGAAAACGAAGTTTACCCAAGTCCTGACCTCAAAAATATTGATTTCAATCCGGGTTCCGTCGCAGATGTTCTTGAAGGTGCGCATCGCCCCGGTCATTTCCAGGGGGTTGCTGCCGTGGTCAAACGCCTTTTTGACATTATCCAACCCAACAACGCTTATTTCGGCGCCAAGGATTACCAGCAATTACTCATTATTAAAAAACTTGTTCAGTTTTATCATCTTCCCATTCAGGTAATTGGCTGTGAAACTCTTCGCGAACCCGATGGCCTTGCCATGAGTTCAAGGAATATGCTGCTGCCACCTGATGACAGGGATAAAGCGGCTTTCCTCTATCAAATGTTACAGAAGGCAAAAGGGCTTATTTTATCGGAGAAAATTGACAAACAGGGAATTATTGATATAATAATGACTGATTTTGAACAAAACGGGAACTTTAAGCTTGATTATTTCGATATTTGCAGTGCCGAAAGCCTGCAAACAGTCACCGACCTCAGAAACAATGATCTCGTTATCTGTGTAGCAGCCTTCCTTGGCAAGGTAAGACTAATTGATAATATTATAATTTAGGGACGAAGGGCGAGTGACGAGGGACAAAATTCCGATCTGCCGCAGCGGACACTATCCCGGAATCCTAAATCAAAAGAATGCAAATAGAGATACTTAAGTCGAAAATACACCGTGTAAAGCTTACAGAGGCTGACCTTCATTATGTTGGAAGCATTGCCATTGATGAGGATCTATTGGATGCTGCCAACCTTATAGAAGGAGAGAAAGTCCAGGTACTTAATATCAATAACGGTGAGCGTATCGAAACATATATATTACGCGGGCCACGTGGTTCCGGATCCGTTAGCCTGAACGGCCCTGCCGCAAGAAAAGCTATGGTTGGGGATACTGTAAT
>CAILMK010000350.1 GCA_903835275.1 uncultured bacterium
TCTACTGAAAAGGAAACGATGTTCAATTCGTTCTCTCCTGATTTCGGAAAGGCCTCACTAACTTTTTTCAAGTTACTCAGGAGGGTAGGGCATATACTCGGGCAACGTGTGAAGAAAAAATCTGCGACATAAATCCTTCCTTTCAAATCTTCACTGCCGAATGATCTTCCATTCTGGTCATAAAAGGAAAAAGGCGGCACTGTGTGGAACAGTGTATCGCCTTTTTCTGTAATTCCTTTTGGTGTTCCGAAGTGTGGTAATTCCTTGTATTTATTTTTTCCGAATCTCAGTACTATCAGAAATATTACCGGGAGAAGAATACAAATAATAAGAACTATCCTGCCTCGTAACCTCATATATGCAATTGGTTGCTGCCTTCAAACAACAATAGTGTGATCAGGTAAGCAATAAACATTAACGGTATTAATATGGTGTAGGACATATTGAGTTTCTCCTGCTTAAGGTGCATAAAGTACCCAACAATGTAAAATGCCTTTACCACTGTAAGAAAGAAGAATATCCCTACAATTACTCCCTTGCCCAGATGCTCCCTGAATGTAGAAGTCAGTGCAATGATAAACTCAAGTATGGTAATGGAAAGGAGAACAAAGAATACCCTCCATATTTGTTTTTTGGAAGAATTAACTTCATGAAGCCCTTGTTCAACGATCTCGAAATGGTGTTCGTCCTCGTCGTGTGCTTCTGCTGTATGTGCTATATTTTCTGACATAATTTTATATTCTGAATGTTAAAAAATGCTAAGGTCAATTTTAGTAAATAAGGTAGAAAACGGTGAATACAAAAACCCATACCAGATCTACAAAGTGCCAGTATAAACCAACTTTTTCAACCATTTCATAGTGTCCTCTTCTTTGGAAGTCACCTGCAATAGTTTTAAAGTAAATGATGATATTGATAACTACACCGCTAAATACGTGGAATCCGTGGAAACCTGTGATTACAAAGAACAAGTCACCAAACATGGTACTTGCATTTTGTCCTGCATTAGGTCCGGAAGGCACTTTAAACGGATTATAAGTCAAAGTCATGCCTTGACTTATAAGATGCGACCACTCCAATGCCTGGCAGCTTAGGAACATCAAACCACCAATAATTGTAAATATCATGTATTTGGCTACACCATTCTGGTCCATCCTGTGTCCCGCTTCCACGGCAAGTACCATGGTAACACTGGATGCGATGAGAATGAATGTCATGATACCCACGAATACAAGCGGCATTCCTTCTTCCACAAGGAAGGGAATACCATGGAAGACCTGTTCAGGGGCCACCCAACCGGGTAAGGCGGTTACACGGAGATAACCATACACTACCAGTAGTGATGAAAAGGTGAAGGCATCTGAGAGGAGGAACATCCACATCATCATCTTGCCGAAACTGGCGCCCAGTGGAACTCTTCCACCTGACCAGACATTGCCTTTTTCTACATTTGCTGTTTCTTCAACTGACATTGTTAGTAATTTATCTTAATACGTTTAAAATGACAAATAAATATATCCA
>CAILMK010000351.1 GCA_903835275.1 uncultured bacterium
ATATGTTTCAAGGCTTCTATATGCTTCCACTCACATGCCAGAAGCAATGGAGTCCGCCCTTCAACATCAGGAACATTAATATCTTTACAATACCTTAGTAACTGCTCTACTTTTTTTAAATTATTTTCCCATACAGCACAATGCAATGGTGTCCATTGCCACAATGATGCATCAGATGAATCAACATCAATGGCGGAAGTCTTCCAATTTCTTTTTGCACCCTCGGGTATTTTAGCTCCATGACTGATCAATAATTTTGCCACCTCGAAGCTCATTGTATCCACAGGAATAAAATCAATTCCTACTCCCCAGCCTATGCAACCCATGAGAGGTGTCTCGCAATAATTTGTTTCAATATTTGGATCTGCTCCCGCTCTGATCAATATTTTTGCAAAATCATAAGAATGATCATGGAGCGCCCAATGAAGAATATTCATTCCATTTCTGTCCTGGGAATTAATATTCGCCCCCCTGCTGATAAGGAATTTTGCCAATATAGTATCCCTTTTGTACATAGCGATAAAAAGCAATCTCATTTCATTAGGATTTGAACCTCTAAGAACAAAATCGATTATGCTATCACCGTTGATTGTTTCGTTATAATGTAGATAATTATCAAGCTCTGCGGCAACTTTAACACTATCCTCCCTGCTAGGAATCTGAGCATAAAGTTTTGCAAAATTCAGGATTAGACACATGCAAATAGCCATTTTCTGCATTTGTATGACGGTTAATTTAATTCGAAACTATAAACGCGTATTAAAAGGATTTATTGCGATTCTACTTCCCACCCACAAAAGCCTGCCAGTTGGCTACAGGGATTTCGTAATACTGCTCATCGAAGAGGGTATAATCAGGCTCGGCGGGTTCGGCATCTCGCGCAGGGTAAGTCAGGCTGTAATTCAGTCGTAAAATCGTGCCTGTTTTGGTCTTCTTGGGAGAGAGGCTGATCTGGAAATAACACTCCACAGAAGAATCATCGGGGTGGTCATTGGTAATATTCCACTCTATGCGCTTTTTCATTTTGTCCACGAACTGCCCCTGGTTAAAGCAGAAATAGCTGCCGAAATAAATGAATTTGAGGTTCACTTTTGTGTTTTCCCTGATGGGTCCTAATGTGCGAAGTTTTTTAATTTCATCCTTCGGGATGATATAATATTCCACCGCGGGATAGCATTTCCACTCCTTGGTTTTGTCCTTTTGTTCCTCATTAATAGCCTTCATATAGCGCACCGCAAGACTGTAATATTTCTTTCCCTGGAAGCTCACAGGCATCAGGTCCATTTCCTGGAAATTATCCTTTCCTATTTCATAGCGGCTATAGTATTCATTATTCAGGTCAGGGTCTTCGAATGGAATTCTATTGGGGCTGCTGACCCATTTGCCAAAATCATTCTTCACCCAGCCGGTGCCATTATGAAGGGTATTGATTACATCTTCAATGCTTACATGAAGGGTATCTTTTTCAGGACCTTTCTTTTTAGCCTCCACAGGCTTTTTTGTTTTCACTACTTTAGTGGAATCAGAAGGTCCAGCTGATATCGTGGAATCAGCCGACTTTGGGGTAGTGCTTGCTTTTGCCTCAGGCTTTTTCGCAGTCTTTTTATGAACCGGTTGCTGTGCAAAACCAATAGCGGCAATAGATAAGATAATGAGTGTGAAGTAGAACGCTTTCCTTGGCATAATTTGTTTTTTCCAAAGTGGCGAAGTTAAGGAATTTGAAGAACTTTGCCGAAAGATGAAAGAATCAATAGACATCAAGGAATACGATTATCCGCTAACGGAAGAACGCATTGCTGCCTATCCATTGGAGGAACGTAGTAATTCCAAGCTGCTGGTCTATGAGAAAGGGAGTATTTCCCACCGGCATTTTTATGACCTGCCGTATCTGTTGCCCGAAAATGTTTTGCTGGTGAGGAATATCACTAAGGTTGTGCAGGCACGCTTGCTTTTCACTCGTAAAACCAGCGGCATTGTAGAAGTATTTTGTCTGGAGCCCTTAGAGCCACATACAGAAATGAGCCTTGCTATGCAGCAAAAAGGCTGGTGCATTTGGAAATGCATGGCTAAGAAACTCAAACGCTGGAAAGTAGGCGAGAAACTTTATATCCCGCTTCCTCCAAGAGGAAAATTTGAAGCTGAATTACTGAACCGTGATGGGAAATTTTGCGAAGTGAAATTCACCTGGGAACCCGAAGAACTAACCTGGGCGCAAGTACTGGATATAGCAGGTAAAGTACCCCTACCACCCTATATACACCGGGACGCGGAAGAAAAAGACAAGGATACTTATCAAACGATTTATGCAAAGGAAGAAGGAGCTGTTGCAGCACCTACTGCAGGCCTGCACTTTACTCCGGAAATAGAAAAGAAATTAGGAGAAAAAGGAATTGAAGTGGCGTCTGTTACCCTACATGTCAGCGCGGGTACTTTTCAGGCGGTTGAGGAAGAAAATGCACTGAACCACCCCATGCATCGTGAGCAAATTGTCTTTGAAAAAGAATTCATTGAACAACTCGCGAATACGGATAAAAAGATTATTGCCGTAGGGACTACTTCACTAAGGGCATTGGAAAGTTTGTATTGGTTTGGAGAAAGTTTGATAGCCAATCCTACGCAAAATGATTTTTTTGTAAGCAAAATGCAGTCGTATGAAACATCCCCCTTACCCCCTTCAAAGGGGGAATGTCTCGCTCGTAACGGCAGCATGAATGCCATCCACGCATGGATGGATGAACGCAATATTCAAACTCTCATCGGGCATACCGAAATCATGATCTTTCCTGGATATGAATTCAAGATAGTAAGTGGACTTATTACTAATTTTCACCAGCCGCAAAGCACACTTTTATTGTTGGTTTCCGCTCTCATTGGTGATGATTGGAAACGGGTTTATGGTGAGGCGCTGAAAAACAACTATCGCTTTTTGAGCTATGGGGATAGTTCTTTGTTGTTGCCATAGTCTGAACACGATTTCACAGAATTAAATGATTTGCAGGAATAGAGACGCGATTAATCGCGTCTTTGCCTGCGGAAACAATGGCACACAGATTCCACAGATTGCACTGATTTTTTTATTTTGCTAAATATAAATACTAATGCGGGATTGATCCCGCTTTTTCAAATCCTTGCTTTATACTTGGACTATCATCCTGTATCCGCTGTCTTATCTTCGCAAGGCATGCTTTTAAACATTCGGCATGCGCCTTGGTGAACATATCTTCACCCATGTATCCCCAGTATAAAGCGCAGTATTCCTTGTCAGTAGCAGTTTCTTTATACTTGCTGATTATCTGATGCTTTGAATCCAATATTTGCACCTCCACTTCAATCTCCTCCCTGATTCCTCCAACCGGCACCCCAACAAGGGAGGGTATAAACAATGTAACACAATTTACAGCAAATCCCCCGATGCCGACAGGAGACTGCTTATTGGTATAACTTAAAATGATATACCCGAATTTATCCCCCGAAGGTATGGTAAGGTTTTCTTCTACTTCATAATCAAAAATTCTTCGGTCATCGGATGTGGCAGATGTATTTGTATTGGAATTATCAACTGATTTTTCAACCGCGGGCAACTTGGATTGTATGGGTTTATTGGGTGGCAATTCACTGCTTAGTGAATAAATCCTGCAGCTTGCTGAAGATAAAATAACAGCCAGTAAAAAAACACCCTTAAGTATCTTCATTATTTTTGAGTTTTTATTTTAAATCCGAAGTCCCTTAAACGCTTTTCAGATCCTTTCTATAGAAAAGAAGAATAAGGATTACTCCTACTGAAATAGATGCATCTGCAAGATTAAATATAGGACGGAAAAAGACAAACTCCTCTCCTTTCCATAAAGGAAACCACTCCGGAAAATGTCCATTGATTATGGGCATATAAAGCATATCTACTACCCTGCCGTGAAAAATAGCACTGGGATAAACATTGATCTGTTTAAACCATAATCCGTAAAAAATACTGTCTATTATATTGCCTGTAGCTCCGGCGAAGATCAATGCCCAGCTGATGATAACGCCTTTACCGGCATTCAATTTTATCATTTTGAGCAGATACCAGAATATCCCGACCGATGCAATAATGCGGAACAGGGTGAGGAATAATTTTCCCCATACGCCGCCGAATTCTGCACCGAAGGCAATGCCATTGTTTTCTACAAATTGTAACTGAAACCAGTGGCCAATAAGATAATTGGGAGGGCCGCCCAGGATCATGTGGGTTTTTACCCATATTTTGAGGACCTGATCAGCAACCAGGACAAGAAAAATGATTACGAGCGGACGAGCAAAGTCAACGGGCTTTGGCTGGTACGGCTGAATTTCGGCAATGGGATTTTCTAAAGTATCCAAACTGCTTATTTGCTTTTGAGTTTGGCTTCCATGCTTAATGTAGTATGAGGTACGGCACGAAGCCTTTCCTTGGCGATCAGTTTACCGGTTTCCTTGCAGATGCCGTACGTCTTGTTTTCAATACGTATCATGGCATCTTCCAGGTTCTTGATGAACTTACGCTGACGGTCTGCTAACTGACTCATGTGCTCTTTTTCAGTGCTTATGGAATTATCTTCCATGAGCTTATTGGATGAAAAAGTATCATCCGTTGCATTTTCACTCGGGCTCTTAATAGACTCCTGTAAATAATCAAGTTCCGCACGGGCTTTGGTAAGCTTCTGTGTGATTAACTCCCTGAATTCCTGCAATTCATCATCGCTGTAACGGGTTTTTTCTACTGCTTCCTCTTTTTTCTTAGCCATTTTTTTGTACGTCTATTTTAGTTGTAATATCTTCAATTTCAACGGATTCTGATTCGCCATTCATAGAATCGCTGAATTCAAGTGTATCCGCCAGTATTTCGCTGCAAATATAATCTTTAAAGTGATGTACTGCATTCTCGATTTCTTCCTGCCTTCCAATCTTAACAGTAATATGATCCGTAACCTCTAAACCCTTGTTTTTCCGCAAGTTCTGAATCCTGTTAACCAATTCCCTCGCCAGTCCTTCTTTTTTCAGATCATCTGTGATGGTTATATCAAGGGCTACCGTCAGCCTTCCGTTGGAACTTACCAGCCACCCCGGAATATCTTCTGAAAGTATCTCCACATCATCCGTTGATATTAAGAACTCTTCATCATTTAACGAGACAGTAAACGTTCCTTCCCTTTCTAAAGTTGCAATATCCTTTTGATTCATTGCCAGCACTCCCTGCTGTACCAGTTTCATCTTTTGTCCGAACTTGGGGCCGAGCTTTTTGAAATCAGGTTTTACTTTTTTAACGAGGATTCCTGAATCATCATCTGTCAGGTATTCAATTGATTTAACATTCAGTTCCGAAAGGATTAGGTCACGAACGGCCTCAACTCGCGTACGTGTGCTTTCTTCCAAAATTGGTATCAATATTTTATTCAATGGCTGGCGGACGCGGATTTTTGATTTCTTTCTGAGGGAAAGAACCATGGAGGAAATATCCTGTGCCATGGACATACGCGCTTCCAGATCTTTATCAATCACATTTCTATTTGCTTCTGATAAATAGGTCAAATGAACAGAATCGTATTGAAGCGAAGTATTATTTTTCTTCGCTTTTTCACGAACTGAATCACTCAGGTTTTTAAATAGCCAATCTGCAAAGAAAGGCGCAAAAGGGCTGATCAGTTGTGAAATTGTTTTCAAACATTCAAACAGGGTTTCATACGCCGCTTTTTTATCTTCGGACATCTCACCTTTCCAGAACCTGCGCCTTGATAAGCGTACATACCAATTGCTCAGATGTTCGTCTACAAATTCTTCAACCAACCTACCCGCGCGACTCGGCTCATAGTCATCCATATTGGCAGTAACTTCTTCTATCAAAGTATGAAGTTTTGAAATGATCCAACGATCCAGTTCTGTGCGTTGCGCCACCGGAACTATATTCTCTTCGTCAATTTCAAAACTATCTATGTTCGCATACAATGCGAAGAATCCATAGGTATTATATAAGGTGCCGAAGAATTTCCTTTGTACTTCAGCAATGCCTTCAATGTCAAATTTCAAGTTATCCCAGGGCTGCGCGTTGGTAAGCATATACCACCGTGTAGCATCTGCACCATAAGTATCCAGGGTAGCAAAGGGATCTACTGCATTGCCCAGGCGCTTGGACATTTTATTTCCGTTTTTATCGAGGACAAGTCCATTGGAAACAACTGTTTTGTATGCCACTGAATCAAACAACATCGCAGCAATAGCATGTAAAGTAAAGAACCATCCGCGTGTCTGGTCTACTCCTTCCGCGATGAAATCCGCAGGGAAAGAATTCTTAAATACTTCCTTATTTTCAAAAGGGTAATGCCATTGTGCATACGGCATGGATCCTGAATCAAACCAAACATCTATCAGATCGCTTTCGCGAATCATTTTCTTACCTGTGGATGATACAAGAATAAAATCATCAACGTATGGTTTATGCAGATCGAAACTTTCATAACTGGCATCAGAAAAATCTCCTTCTACAAAATGTGAAAGCGGATTGTATTTCATGAATCCCGCCTTTACAGACTTATCCAGTTCTTCCTTTAATTCCTCTACTGAACCAATGCATTTTTCTTCACGAACAAATGAATCGCTGGCGCGAGTCTCTGACTCGTGTCCCAATTCATTTGGAGCAAGCTCTTCCCTCCATAAAGGCAACGGAATTCCCCAGAAACGGGAACGTGATAAATTCCAGTCCTGCAAATTTTCCAGCCAGTTGCCAAAACGTCCGGTTCCTGTAGCTTCAGGTTTCCAGTTGATCGTTTTGTTTAACTCTATCATTCTATCCTTACATGCAGTAGTACGGATGAACCAGCTATCCAGCGGATAATATAAAACGGGTTTATCAGTGCGCCAGCAATGCGGGTAACTATGCTCGTATTTCTCTACTTTGAACGCCCTATTCTCCGTTTTTAGTTTAATGGCAATGCGCTCATCCACGCTTAGGTATTTGTCCCTGCCTTGTTTTTTGCGCTCGTGCTCTTTTTCTTCTTCGCTCAGGTAATCTTCCTTAACAAATTCATGTGCGAAGTCAGTTACTTCCGCGGTGAATTTTCCTTGTTTATCAACCAGGGTCAATGAACCGATACCATTTTGTTTTGCCACACGAAAGTCATCCGAGCCAAAGCTTGGTGCAATGTGCACTATACCTGTTCCATCTTCTGTAGTTACGAAATCACCAATGACCACACGGAATGCATCGCCATCGGTCGGTTGTGCATAAGGAAGTAATTGTTCGTATCTGATTCCCTCGAGTTCGGAACCTTTGAATTCACCAATAATTCCCCAATGACCTACACGCCCTTTATTGACCATTTCCTTAGTCAATACTTTGGTAGTTTCTTCATCCGGAATATTCGCGGGATTTTCGTATTTAACCGCTGATTCCACTTCACGATAATCATCCACTTTTAATTCTGAAGCAGTTTTATCTGTCTCAAAATATTTCGCGAATAAATCTTTTGCAAGGATTAATGTAACGGGACGAAGAGTATATGGATTAAAAGTATTTACAACAAAGTAGCTGATGTTTTTCCCTACTGCAAGAGCGGTATTGCTTGGAAGTGTCCACGGAGTGGTCGTCCATGCTAAAAAGAAAACTTCTTTGTTTCCGTAGGCTTTCTCAAAAAGGAATTCAGTTTTATCTTCGTGCTTTACCTTGAACTGCGCAACTGCAGTGGTATCCTTTACATTCCGGTAGCACCCCGGTTGGTTAAGTTCGTGTGTACTTAATCCGGTACCAGCGGCTGGAGAATACGGCTGTATGGTATAGCCTTTATAGATCAGATTCTTTTCGTAAAGTTGCTTGAGCAGATACCAAACGCTTTCTATGTAGGTATTGTGATAAGTGACGTATGGATCACTCATATCCACCCAATAGCCCATTTTCTCGGTCAGGTCATTCCATACATCGGTGTATTTCATTACCTCACGACGGCATTCCTTGTTATAATCTTCCACCGAGATTTTCTTTCCAATATCTTCCTTGGTAATGCCGAGTGCTTTTTCCACGCTCAACTCAATCGGCAAACCATGCGTATCCCAACCGGCTTTGCGTTTTACCTGGTGACCTTTCAGCGTTTGGTAACGACAGAAAATATCCTTGATGGCGCGTGCCATTACGTGGTGGATGCCAGGCAAGCCATTTGCAGAAGGCGGACCTTCGTAAAACACATACGGTTTCCTGCCTTCCCTGCTGGTAACGCTTTGCTCAAATATCCTGTTCTCCTTCCAGAAGCTGACTATCTCCGCAGCTATATCCGGCAGGTTTAATGATTTATATTCTTTATAATTAGCCATAAAAATAGGCGCAAAGGTACAAAAAAGAGGAACAAGCAGTATGGATTTACGATTGAGGATTTTAGATTTACGATTTAATAAAACGCCGATATTTCCCCATTTATAGAAATATTATCATTTTTAAACTAATTTTGTCCAACTAAAGAACTACTTGAATGAAATTACATTTTCCATTATTGGCCTTTTTCCTTGTATGCTCCCTGGGAGCATTCGCTCAACTCAGCTTGAATCAAGTTAATCACGCTGCCAATCCCGGAGTGACCGAACGCGGGAAATACCTGAAAACCGGCACGTTTTTTTTGCCTGATACAGGTGCCAATAAAGAGTTTGATTACAGCGGAGGCATTCAAAGTGGGGACTCAGTAATGCCCAGGACGTACCTGACTTCTGATAATACAACGGATTTCCCTGGATCAAACAGATATTATGTTGAAAGCATTGCTTCGACAGGGTTTAGCTTTTCTGCTTCGTTTTACGAGTCCAACACCACATCTGCACACGGACTGATGGGGTACGCTCTTGAAAAAAGACAAGGATTTGATATTTCTTCTTTCAGCGGAACCAAGGGCGACAGCGTCGTTTTTATAAAGCAGGAACATTTATTTAAAACACCAAATACCATACTGGCTTATCCCGCTGCATATAAATCCAATTGGGGATATGCCAACAGGGTGGTTACAAATTTTCTCCTGAATCTTCATTACAGCTTTTTCTTTAAGTATGATTATGACTCCTGCGAGCGTGTGCAGACTATTACCCACCAGGATTCTGTTGTGGGATGGGGTAAGATGAAGGTTCCTTTTGGCACCACAGGAAGTGCGGAATATGATGTAATCATGGTGAAATACTGGGAAAAAGTAAATGACAGTTTCCTTACATACAATAACAACCAGCACCAATATGCACCAACTGATCCTATTATTCTGACAGCACTAGGAATGACCAATGGAAAAGACACGTTCACTTACGGATATAAGTTTTACAGGCCTTTTTTCAGTGATCCATTAATGGTTATCAGCACCAACCCTTCCTATTCCAAAGCCACAACTGCCTATTACGATCCGGATCATATCGGCATTACAGGAATTGCATCCAACGCATTGAAAATTTCTGCGGTAAATGTTTATCCCAATCCTTCAAGCAACGGCAATTTCACATTTGAATTCGACAAGCTTTCCAATGAAAAATACACAGTATCTGTGATTAATCTTCGCGGACAAAAAATTACTGATAAAACAATTTCAGGAACAGGGCATCAACAGGTAAATGTACAACTTGCTGAAAATTCAGGAGCAGGAGTATATTTTTATGCTATTTACGATGCTACTGGCAAGATAATTAACCAGGGGAAATTAGTGAAGTAATTGTCTGAACTGTAATTTTTAGGATTAAAAGATTCTGTGATTTAAACTAGTAGAGCCGCGATTAATCGCGGCTCTTTTTTTGTCGGGATCACGGATTAAAGGATTCCACGGATAAAATTAGCGATAAATAAAAAAGGGCTCAAAATATTGAGCCCCTACATTCTTATTTTAGCTAAGAAATTACTTGTTAAAATACTCTTTCAGTTTCCCGATCATATAATCAAAATGTTCTTCTTCCAATCCCGGCCAGATGCCCAGCCAGAAGGAACGATTCATAACGATATCAGTATTGGTAAGATCACCGACTACACGATAGTTTGTATTCTTATAGGCCGGTTGTTTGGTAAGGTTACCTGCAAACAATAAACGTGTACCTACTTTTTCCTGTTCAAGGAATTGGGTGAGCGCTGTCCTGTCTACATTTTTATCACGTAAGGTAAGAAGGAAACCAAACCAGCTTGGCTCGGAATTCGGGGTTGCTTCAGGAAGGATCAGATGCTCTTCCAGTTCTTTCATTTTAGAGTAAAGCATCGCATGATTTTCCCTTCTTCTCTTTACAAAATGATCCGCCTTACCTAGTTGACTCAAGCCAATGGAAGCCTGCATATCGGTAGCTTTCAAATTGTACCCGATATGACTGTAAGTGTACTTATGATCGTATCCGCAAGGCAGGTCGCCCAGACATTGCTCAAAGCGTTTTCCGCAGGTGTTTTCGGCACCCGGAGCACAATAACAATCGCGTCCCCAGTCACGGAAACTTTCTGCAAGCACCTTGAATTGTAAATCATTTATGATTACCGCCCCACCCTCACCCATAGTGATATGGTGCGCAGGATAAAATGATACGGTTGCCATATTACCGAATGTGCCGGTTTTTTTGCCATCATACATGGCTCCAAGTGCATCGCAATTATCTTCAATTACCCATAAGTTATGTTTACGAGCCACTTCCATCACCACTTCCAGGTTGAAGGGATTTCCCAAAGTATGCGCCATCATAATGGCCTTGGTCTTGGGGGTAATTGCATCTTCTATCATTTCTGCCTTGAAATCATAGGTTGGCAGTTCAATATCCAGGAATACAGGGACACAGCCAAATTGTATCATCGGATTCACCGTCGTAGGGAATCCTGCTGCTACTGTTATGACTTCATCGCCGGGTTTCAGGGCACGCTCGCCCAGTTTCGGGGAAGTAAGTGCCATGAATGCAGTCAGATTTGCTGAAGAGCCGGAATTGACCAGAAGGGAAATTTTTGCTCCGAAATAGCGAGCAAATTTCTGCTCGAATTTGAGGGCGTATCGTCCGGTAGTCAGCCAGCCATCCAGTACGGAATCCACCCCTGCAAGGAGATCATCCGCATCAATAATTTTTCCTGTCGGCGGGATATAATCTACCCCCGGATTTATTTTTTTAGAAGAAGCTGCCTGCGCCTTAGCCCGAAGTAATTCAAGCAGTTCCCCATCGAAGTTCTTATACATAGCTGCAAAGATAATAAATGATTATGAATGGCTTTGGAAAGCAGACCAAACAAATATCAGTCCACTTTTTTGTAAAGGAAAAG
The DNA here is from genome assembly GCA_903835275.1 of uncultured bacterium. GTDB lineage: Bacteria > Bacteroidota > Bacteroidia > CAILMK01 > CAILMK01 > CAILMK01. The sequence continues at coordinate 11,240 of CAILMK010000351.1, forward strand.
TTCGGTCCATGTTGGACCAGTTTTCAAACTATCAACACAGCTTCTCATTTTCTTGATCGTAAAAAGCTTGTGATTATCGAATCGGCAAATTTCATGATAGACTGAATCTTTATTATTGCTAAAAGGTATATTGATAATTAATTCCGAATTACCCTTTATTTCCC